>NZ_JBFRDK010000038.1:0-41976 GCF_052113545.1 Paenibacillus sp. TAF43_2 | reverse complement strand
GTATCGGGCCCGCAGTTTTACAAGTTTGCCGAAGCAGGCACGATTCAAAACCTGCAGCCGTTTCTAGAATCGACCGAGCTGTTCCAAGCGGATAACGTATGGAAGCAAGCGCTTGATCGTTACCGTTTTGACGGCAAGCAGCTCGGGCAAGGGGATTTGTACGGATTGCCGAAGGACGTAGGTCCATGGGCAATGGCCTACAACAAAACGATGTTTACTGAAGCTGGGCTTGAATTGCCGCCGGCAGAGGTTGGCAAATGGACATGGGACAACTGGTTAGATGCAGCGAAGAAGCTGACGAAGGATGAGAATGGCGATGGCAAAGTCGATATTTATGGCGGAGCCAACTTTACGCTGGAAGGCGCAGTATGGGCAAGCGGAGGCGACTTCATCGACTATACAACAGGCAAAGTAACGATTGATACACCGGAATTTGCAAAAGCAATGCAATGGGTAGCAGATCTGCGCCTCAAGCACAATGTATCGCCGTCGCCGGAGGATGAGAAAGCAATGAATTCGTACTCGCGATTTGTAGCCGGCAAAGTAGGCATGTTCCCAATGGGACCATGGGATCAACCGGGATTTTGGGATTTGCCGTTTGAATGGGATATCGCGGCATGGCCGGTGAATCCGGAGACAGGCAAAGCAGGAACWTGGGTTGGCTCAATGGGTTACTCRGTATCCAGCAAATCGAAGCATGCACAAGAAGCGTTTAACTTAGCAGCATTTCTTGCACTGGATAAAGAAGGACAAAAGCAAAACTACGAGCTTGGGCAAGCGGTGCCAAACTTGATTGATATGGCAAAAGGCGAGTTTGCAGCTTATGACAAAGCACCAGCAAATCGTCAGGTATTCCTTGATATTATTGAAGATTACGGTCATCCGCCAATTGAGTTTGGTTCAAAGGATACGAAGTGGATCGATACGATGTGGCAAGAGGCCGGCAAAGTATGGGATGGCAAGATGACTGCTGCGGATTGGGCGAAGGAATTGCAGCCGAAGCTTCAAGAGCTGTATGACAAGGGAAATAAGTAAACTAAAGTTTCGAATGATAAACATAAATAACGAATAGCTAGTGCGAGGATGTGTACGCATGAGGAAAAGTAAACCTAGTTATATCCGCAAAGAATATGCATGGGCCTACCTGTTTGTGGCGGCCCCAGTGCTTGGCTTTCTCATTTTTGGAGTCGCACCGCTTCTTTACTCCGCGTGGTTAAGCTTTACGTCTTGGGATTTGGTTACGCCGCCTGAGTTTGTAGGTTTTGACAACTATATCGAAGTTTTTCACGATGAGAAGGTGTACAAATCACTTTTTAACACTGTATTTATGATGCTTGGCATACCCATTGGCATGATTGTGGCACTCTTGCTTGCTATTATGATGAACCGTCCGCTCAAAGGAATCTCGTTTTTACGGACCATCTATTACTTGCCAGTCATTTCACCCATTATTGCGGTGTCGTTGTTATGGCAATGGATATTGAATCAAGATTTTGGTTTGCTCAACCAAACGATGTGGAGTTGGTTCGGCATCGAAGGGCCTAACTGGTTAGGTGACGCCAATTGGATTAAACCTTCCATGATTTTGATGGGAGTATGGGGCGGCGTTGGCGGTACGATGGTTCTTTATTTAGCCGGGCTGCAATCGATTTCGTCGTCCTATTACGAGGCAGCTGAAGTGGATGGCGCGAGTGCATTCCAGAAACTGCGGTTAATTACCATTCCACTGCTGACGAACATTCATTTTTTCGTTATTGTCATGGGCGTTATCGGCGCGTTCCAATCGTTTAGCCAAATTTACGTATTGGCAGGCGACGGAGGGCCGGAGTATAGTGCGGCAACCGTAGTATTTTATATTTTCGAAAATGCGTTCAAGTATTTTAATATGGGTTATGCCAGCTCAGTGGCTTGGGTTCTTGGCATTATTATTTTCATCGTTACACTCCTTCAGTTCCGTTTATCGAAAAAATGGGTGTACAACGATTAATCTTTTACCGTTACAGTTTGCGAGGGGAGTTTGATTTCAAATGCAACAGAAACGACTAACAAACCTTTGGGTGGCATTCATTTTATGTATCGGCTCAATTATTATGCTGGCGCCGTTCGTTTGGACGATATCCACTTCATTAAAAGATCAACGCAACGTTTTTGAAATTCCGCCTAAATGGATTCCAGACCCGGCTACATTCAAAAACTATGTAACGGCTTGGAATGATTCTCCGTTGCTAAGCGGTTTTATGAATAGCATGATTATTGTCGTCTTTGTACTTGTCATTGGAATATTCGTTTCAACAATGGCGGCAYATGCATTCGCTAAGATTGAATTTCCGTTTAAAGATGCTATTTTTCTATCCTTGCTTGGCACGATGATGATTCCTTTTTCCGTCGTTATGATTCCTCAGTTTATTGGCTTCTCGTCAATTAATTGGACGGATACGCTTTTGCCGCTTATCGTACCCGGGTTATTTGGCAATATCGTCGTTATTTTCTTCCTGCGCCAATACTTGGCGGGAGGTTTGCCGAATGAGCTGGTGGAAGCAGCGAAGCTGGACGGCAGCGGTTTCTTCCGTACCTTCTGGACCATTGCACTGCCGGTTGCAAAACCTGCGATTGCAGCTCAAGCGGCACTTAGCTTCATGGGCATTTGGAATGATTTTATGGGACCGCTTATTTATTTAAGCTCCCCGCAGAAACAAACTATTCAAGTTCTCATTGCTTCTATGCAATCACAATATATGGGATCTTCTAACTATCCGGTAATCTTGGCAGCATCGATTATATCGATGGTTCCAGTCATTCTTGTATTCTTTTTCTGCCAACGCTACTTTATCGAGTCTATGGCGATTAGCGGCTTAAAAGGTTAGTGCATGAGATATTTTAACCTTACACAAATGAGGGCGACGAAGCTTGTCGCCTTCCTCGTTGTATGCATTGTAGTCGTGTTAAGTGGCTGCAAGTCCACGCCAGAAGAAAAAGCAGTCGTACTGTTGAAGGAGGATGCTAAATTGTATACAAATTCGTTGAAGCTGGAGCAAGAGTGGGAGGATTACGGGATCGGTGATCCTTTCATCATGCGTTACAACGGTAGGTTTTATTTGTATTGCAGTACAAAGGACTTTCGTCCGGGCATTAAAGCTTGGAGCTCCGAAAATTTAGTAGATTGGAAATATGAAGGGCTAGTTACTGAAGACCCCATTACGACTGGGGCTTATGCACCTGAAGTCTTTTACTGGAATGGCGAATTCTACCTATATACATCCCCGGCAGGCCAAGGGCATTATGTGCTGCAAAGCGACAGCCCAACGGGGCCTTTCGTCGTCAAAACCGAAAATCTCGGAAATTCTATCGATGGCTCTGTTTTTATTGACGATGACGGGAAATGGTATTTTACGAATGCAGGCACGCAAGGCATCGTTGCGCATGAAATGCCAAATCCATTAACGATTGATGTTGGCGTAACGACTAATGCATTTCTTGGACATTGGACAGAAGGTTCAATGATCTGGAAGAGAAATGGCCTTTACTATATGACGTATACGGGCAATCACGTATTTAGCAACGGTTATCGGGTGAACTACGCAGTATCCAAGGATGGGCCTTTCGGTGATTATACGATTCCTGCAAACAATCCTATCGTCATCAGCGTAAAGGATGAATTTAAAGGGCTTGGCCATAGTGCAACAGTGCTTGGGCCGGATATGGACTCTTATTATTTGACTTATCATAATCTGGTTGGACATTCTTCTGAAGGCCCGCCAGTACGTGAATTGAACATTGATCGACTTGCCTATAACGGTGATAAGCTGGTTGTTTTTGGTCCATCTCATGATCATATGCAACCTGCGCCGGCAATGCCTTCATTATATAGCTGGCTCACAGACGGCATTTCTTCAGAACAATGGAATGAATCATCATCCGCGGCTGAACAAAAGGTGCTGAGTAAACTTTCGACGGAAGATGCCTTTATTGCGGAATATAACTTCCGATTGAATCTTTCGGACAGTGCAGTGGATAGCGGTACGATTGCAGCTGTATTCTCTTATGCAGATGAAGCTAATTATTCAGCAATCAAGCTGTGGCCAGGGAAACATCAGATTGGATATGTAACGGTTCAAAATGGATCAGAGAAACAGCTTGCACAAGCACTGCTTCCTAATGAATTTGATTACTCGAAGCTGCATACGATTCGTGTTGAGCAGCGTGATGACAGCATTCTTGTCTTCTTCGACGGAATGAAAAAGATAGAGGAGCATACAGCTAAGCCGAGCGGCGGGAAAATTGGCTATATCGCCAATCAGTTGCAGCCCATTTATGAATATACAGCCTTTACGAATGAAGCAGGCGGCAGCAGTGATTTTGAGGCTTATAAGCCTGCGCCTGGAGCAATTGAAGCAGTCCATTATTTGAAGGAAGCTGATCGCGGCTTTCATTTGGAGCAGAAGTCATCCGAGATCAGTGATTTTAGGAAAACAGACGGTGTACCGATTCGCAAGCTGGATGACGGCAGTTATTCCGTGAGCCTGCTGCAGGGCGGTGACTGGTTGAAATACAAGCTGAATGTGAAGGATCATGCGAAATACGGGATCGGCCTAACGCTTAAAAAGCCGGAGAAGGATGTTGTCTTGGCGTGGTCAATTGACGGCGGCGAAGCTGTGAAGACGAAGATCAAAGCCGATGACCGAGCCTTTGTAGAAGGCACAGCGAAGCTTCGAATCGGAACAATCGAAATTGCGGCAGGTTTTCATGAGCTTAAGATAGAGTTGAAAGCGGGACCAGTGGAAATGCATTCCTTTGAGCTGTTCGCTATAGACCTGCTGGATAAGGAGCAGCCGTTCCATTCATTATCCTCACAAATGGGAATGGGGCTGTTTGGACAATCGGAGGATGATTATAGCGGCAGCGGCATAGATGATGACATGTTGTTTGCGGGCAGTGACAATTGGGACAATTATGAGCTTGCTTTTGATGTGCAGTTGAATGCAGAAACGGATATCGGAGGCGTTTTTGTTCGAGCTTCCAATGAATCCTACCATCCGGCTCAGGTTAGGGATGCAGTCATGGGCTATTACATCGGCATTTCTTCCTCGCAGCTCACTTTGAATCGGATGAACTATGATTCCAATTTATTAGCTAGTGAAAGCGCAGAACTGGAAACCGGAAAAGCCTATTCGTTCAGAGTTGTTGCAAAAGACGGGAACATAAAAGTATTTCTGGGGGATGGCTCAACTCCAGTTATTGATTATACCGACCCTTATCCATTTTTGCATGGCAAGGTAGGCATTCGTTCAGAACGTTCAACAATGTTGTTCAACCATTTAATGATAAATCCGCTAAAAAAATAATATATAAGCATAAGCAATAGGACTGGAGTGGGAACATGATGGATGCAATACGAAATGAATATCCAAGACCGCAATTTGAGCGATCATCCTGGTTAAACCTAAACGGGGAATGGGAATTTGAGTATGATGACTCAAACGCAGGTTGTGATAATAAATGGTTCGAGAGAAAACAGTTTGATCGCAAGATTCAGGTGCCATTTTGTTACCAAAGCGAGTTAAGCGGCATTAATGAAAAATCGTTTCACGATATCGTATGGTATCGTAAAAGTATTGAGGTTCCAACGGAGTATGCAGGGAAACGAATCATTCTCCATTTCGGTGCTGTTGACTATGAAGCAAAGGTATGGGTAAATGGACATTTAGTAGCAAGTCATGAGGGAGGCCACACCCCATTTCATGCGGATATTACTGCTGTGTTGAATGCAATAGGCCCCAATAGCATAGTCGTGCGTGCACAGGATTATAGTAAAGACGTCACGCTGCCTAGAGGGAAGCAGTATTGGAAGGAGCAGTCAGAGCAAGTTTTCTACACGCGAACGACTGGGATTTGGCAAACGGTTTGGATGGAGGCTGTTAATCAAGCTTATGTGAGCCGAGTGAGATTGACGCCGGATATCGATCATAATAAAATTCATATTCGCAGCTTTATTAAGGGAACGGAATTATATAATGGCTTGCGACTCAGCATTAAAATATCGTTTGAAGGTGAATTAATCGCTGAGGATGTTATTCGTGTTATGGAGCAGGAAGAGGAGGTCTCTATCAAGCTTCATGATTTTAATGATCATGGGCTTGGCCGCTGGTGGTCGCCGGAGAAGCCAAACTTGTATGACGTTGAATTTATGCTGCTTGATGGAGAACGAGAATTGGATCATGTCAAAAGCTATTTCGGCATGAGAAAGATATCGATTGAGGATGGCGTTATTTGCTTAAACAATCGCCCTTATTATATGAAGCTAATTTTGGATCAAGGTTATTTTCCAGGTGGTGTGCTAACAGCTCCAAGCGATGAAATGCTCCGTACGGACGTCGAGCTGACCAAGCAAATGGGGTTCAATGGGGCGAGAAAACATCAAAAAATTGAAGACCCGCGTTATTTGTATTGGTGCGATAAGCTAGGACTGCTCGTTTGGGGCGAGATGGCCAATGCGTATCAATACTCCGAACAATACGTGACGCGTATCATGAATGAATGGCAGGAGGCTGTTCACCGTGATTACAATCATCCTTGTATCGTCGTGTGGGTTCCGCTTAATGAAAGCTGGGGAACGCCAAATATATTAATAGACAAAAGGCAGCAGCACCATGCCTCTACTCTTTATTATTTGACCAAATCTCTAGACGATACAAGACCTGTTATCTCAAACGATGGCTGGGAGCATGTGAAATCTGATATTTACACGGTTCATGATTACGAGAGCAATGAAGAGATACTGGCAAGTAGATATGCAACGCCAGAAATGTCCGTCAAATGTGATCCTCAAGGCAGAAAAATACTTGTGCCTGGGTTCACTTATAATGGGGAGCCGGTGCAGCTATCGGAGTTCGGCGGTATTTCGTATATTAAGGATAATGAAGTAGGTTGGGGGTATTCTTCGGCTAGAGACGATCAGGATTTCTTGAACCGTTTAGTTGCCGTGATGCGTCCGATTATAGCGGCTGGCGGACTGCAAGGTTATTGTTATACGCAGTTAACGGATGTTGAGCAGGAGAAAAATGGCTTGCTGTCCTTCGAGCGTGAACCGAAGCTTCCTATTGAAACATACCGAGAGTTAAACAAAGGAATGATCCCGGTTCTATAGGCGACATCCGAATGCTGCGAACTGTACTTAGCATAGCTAATGTCCTTACCGAACATAATAGTCGAAACAAAGACTATGAACAGGTCAGGAGCTATGCGATATGTTTAAAGAAGCAGTATCTATAGTTGATCAGAAGATAAAAGTGATTGAAAGCGATCACGGCACTATTTATTTAGTCGGTCCCATTCAACTTCCGGTAAAGCTTGATGAAGGCGAGGCAATTTTTCAATGGTATTGTTGGCTGCTCTGCAAAGAGCAGCTTGACGATGCGGAGCAAATCATCAAAAAGCTTTCGTCGATTAATTTAGCAGAAATGCAGCAATCAAGCGTGCTGGTGTATGGCGATTTCGAACAGGCAGATGAGGCGTGGATTCGAATGCACAGCATTTGTCATACGGGCGATATTTTTGGCAGTAAACGCTGTGATTGCGGTTATCAGCTACATGAATCAATGCATATGATTGTGGAAAAAGGTACAGGCGCATTATTTTATTTGGCCAATCATGAAGGAAGAGGAATCGGTTTGTTCAGCAAAGCGATGGCTTATTTACTGCAAGAGAAGGGTTATGACACCGTAGAGGCGAATGAGGAGCTTGGTTTTGTTGATGACGCTCGCAGTTATAGTGATGCGATACTGGTATTGAAAGCACTTCGTGAGAAACCAGTGTCGCTCATTACGAATAATCCGAAGAAGCTGGATGCACTGAAGGCGGCGGGACTTGATGTGAAAAATCGTATTCCGCTTTGGGGAGATCGATCGGAGCATAATGAGAGGTACCTCGCGACAAAAGTGAATCGTTCGGGTCATTTTGCAGCAAGCGGTTGTCCTAATGAATAATTAAAGGTTAAAAAATTGGATAGGGCTGCCCCAATAGCACATAAATGCGCTAGCCGGACAGCCCTTGTTTGTATCATATATTTAACCGGACCTCTTCTTCTTATAAGAAAGGCCGTACTGGGTCCCCTTGTTAACAGCAAACAGCATGTGTACCAAGTTGTCTTAAACTCGCATCCTAAAACAACGAAAGCCCTACCTCTCTTCCGTCCTCGCGGCTCCGATGACCGCGCCAGTGTGAATCAGAAATACATCACGTAACAGGTTTGGAATTAACAGCAAAGAAATCAAAAACTGAGGAAATCATTGAATCTTACTGGGGATGTTATGGGGTTAAATATTATACATTCCCATTATCATACTACATATTATATTTAATTGCAACAAAAAATTACTGCGAATGACTTTTTCCTTTCTGGATACTCTAGAAATGGAAGGGGGAAGTAAAATGCCAAGTTGGATTGAAATTGTATTGCGAACGTTAGCGGCCATCACTATTTTATTTGCGCTTACGAAGGTTTTGGGAAAACGCCAAATTTCCCAGCTGTCGCTGTTCGAGTACATAACAGGTATATCCATCGGTAATATAGCCGCATATATCTCGCTTGATCTCGACAATTTATGGTTTTTGGGACTGGTATCATTAGGAGTCTGGGTTAGTGTGTCGGTTGGAATGGAATTTTTGACCATGAAAAGCAAGAAAGCCCGCGACTTTATTGACGGAAAAGGTACTGTGCTAATTAAAGATGGCCAGCTGCTCAAAGAAAGCTTGCACAAGGAACGGTTGACCTTGGACGAGATGCTCGAGCAATTGCGGAAAAAGGATGTATACCGTGTAGCCGACGTGGAGTTTGCTGTTATGGAATCAAGCGGTGAAGTAAATGTGCTGTTGAAGAAAGCCTATCAGCCTTTAACGCCGGATACGCTTGGCTGGCAGGTGCCGAATGAGCGAGAGGCAATGACCGTTTTGATGGATGGGGATATACAGGATGAAGTGCTCTCAAATCTAGGACATGACCGGCAGTGGCTGCTGCATGAGCTGGAAAAGAGAAATGTGAAGGAATCAGAGGTGTTTTTTGCTCAAATCGACAGTAACGGCGAGCTGCTTATTGATACTGGCGAAGAAAGCAAGCAGCCGCAAAATAGTCAGCAATCCAAACCCAAGGATCGTGTTATTATGTTGATTGAGCAGTTTGAGGCGGAGCTGATTCGACTTGAACGATTGTCTCGTAATGAAAGCGATCGACGCGTTTATCAGACTGCTATTGATCGCTTTCAAGCAAGCACAAAGTCACTGCCTGATCAGCTGTTGAAGCATTAGCCTATGTCCATCTAGCCGACCAAAGCTTCATTTCTTTTAAAATATGATGCAAGTCCTCGCCCTTAGGTGTCAGTGTGTATTCGACGGTAACGGGCACGGTTGGAAAAACTTTGCGTTCAAGCACGCCCTTATCCTCGAGATGACGGAGCGTGCTTGTTAATGCACGAGGACTAACCGCCGGAATAAGCCTCTGTATTTCTCCGAATCTTTTGGTGCCGCAAAACAGTTCTCTCAGCACTAAAAAAGCCCATTTACCGCCGATCACATCTAATGTCTTCTCAATATTACATTCGATATGAAGCGGTTCCTTCGGAATGTAATTATGTGCACTCATCGACAATTCCCCTCTCTGTTACCTGCTACCAATAGTATAGTATGTATATTCATGATAATAAAGTGAAAAAACATTCACTACTTTAATAGTAGAACGTTGTACTATAGACTACAAATGAAGAGCGGAGTAAATCGATTAAGAGGGGTGTTTTGGGATGAAGTATAGAAGACTTGGCAACAGCGGTTTAAAAGTAAGTGAAATTGGACTTGGAAGCTGGCTCACCTACGGCACTGCAACAGAAGCGGAAACCGCTAAGGAATGTATACATAAAGCTTATGAGGCTGGCATTAATTTTTTTGATACTGCTAACGCTTACAATAATGGGGAAGCCGAAAAAGTTATGGGAGATGCCTTAAAAGGGTATACACGCAGCAGTTATGTTCTCGCAACAAAGCTGTTTTTCCCAATGGGCTCAGGACCAAATGATCGCGGACTTTCTAGAAAACATATCGTCGAGCAATGTGATGCAAGCTTGAAGCGTTTGGGTACAGATTATATAGATCTTTATCAATGCCACCGTTTTGATTCGGAAACGCCGGTTGAAGAAACTTTGCGGGCACTCGATGATTTGACGGCACAAGGGAAGGTGCTTTATGCAGGAGTCAGCGAGTGGACAGCTGCGCAAATTACGGATGCTGCAGCGATAGGCAAACGTCTTAACCTCCGAAAGCTAATTTCGAATCAACCAATTTACAATATGTTTGAGCGGTATATTGAACGGGGCGTTATCCAAGCTTGTGAGCAAGTAGGCATGGGGCAGGTTGTTTTCTCACCGCTTGCACAAGGGATTCTAACAGGTAAGTACAAGCCAGGCCAAGTCGTGCCGGCAGGCAGTCGTGCTGCAAATGATAAAACAAATGGCATCATAAACAGTTATTTGCGTGAAGATGTACTGCGCGTTGCAGAGAAGCTGGAGCAGCTGGCTGCAACGATTGGAGCATCATTATCACAATTTGCATTAGCATGGGTGCTTCGCCAGCCGAATGTGAGCTCAGCTATTATCGGTTCGAGCCGACCGGCTCAAATTGAAGAAAACATAAAATCAGTAGACATCGAGCTGACAGATGAGCTGCTATCACAAACTGAAGCAATCTTGGCAGAAATCAGCGGCTTTGCTCCAATGCGTTAAAAAGCAAAATGATAGAAATAACAAAAAGGCTCTTCGAGAGAAGTGCCTTTTTGCTATATATATAATAGAAGCGATTTTTTTTTAATGATTCATTTGGGTCTCGGAGGGGCTATAGGTGCCCGGTTGTGTAATAGGAGGGGGCATATCCTTTCCACCGGCAAAATGATATTTCACTACGGTATTGAATTTATCGATATGTGGCATTAAGGATCGTCCGCCCCATGCTTCCTTGGCAAAATCATTGAAGTAATTTACGAACTCCATATTGGCTGAAATATGAACTTCTTGTACAGCTGGAGCGAGCTCGCGTACTCTGACAGCGACAGTCTGCTTAAGTTCATCCGACAAATCATTAACATCGTTGACTGAGAAATAGGAGTTGTACGGTGATACAAGGATCTTGCTGTTGCCATACGGACTGCCTGTATCATGGTTATATACGCCATCACTAGTACCTGTATTGTCTTGCTCGCTTTTGCCGCCTGAATTCCGAGTGCCAACTGCGGTCCAATCAAGCATTAAACCGACATAAGCATTTTTGTCTGTCAGCATAACGATTGCGGAAGCTATGCCGTTTAGATCAGTTACTTTGCGTGAGATGACGGAGCTGTATTCAAAAAATGAATTATTATGCTGGTCAGCATTGTTCGTAGCCTTGCCATAAGCTCTGCCGCCGAGCATCTTCGGATCGTTAGCTTGACGGCTTCCATAATCGGTGTCGCTTTGCTGAGCATACTGTTTGTAGGCACAGCCGGCTGAAGTTGTTATCATGACTGCCGACAACAGCAATGCGGCAATTCGTTTAACCATAAAGAACGGACCCCCATTCATACGATAATGGCTTTAGTTTTTGCCGCGGCTCCGTAAATATACGTTTTTGCAAGCATACATAATTGACCATGGGTTTGGTGCACAATGTAGGATAGAGAGAATGCCATGCAGACGGGCTAAACAAGACAGTTTATCATGCGAAAAAACGCAGTAATGATGCGAATTTGACAGCTTTGAGAACAATTTGTGAACTCTCTGTGGAACATTGACAAATAGGGGCTTCAACTTTATATTTAATAAAGTGATTTAAGTTGCAGGAGTTGTAATAACATCTGTGAAACACGCAGCCAGCCGTATGCCACGTGAAAATTAGGCAGCTGCGAAAACGTCAAAAGTGGGGTTGATTAATGATGAAACGGTGGCGATTTGTAAAACGGCTTGCGCCGCTTATGGCCATGATGGTGCTAGTACTAGCGGCTTGCGGGCGGAGCGATTTGTCGACGCTGAATCCTCAGGGACCTGTAGCGGAAGAACAATTCGGGCTGATGAAGCTGGCAATTGGAATCATGTTGATCGTGATTGTTGCCGTATTTGCGATTTCTTTGTTTGTAATTATTCGTTTCCGCAGACGTCCGGGAGACAAAACAATTCCTAAGCAGGTGGAAGGAAATCATAAGCTTGAGATTATTTGGACAGTAATTCCAATCATCATGCTTATCATTTTGGGTGTTCCAACCGTTCAATCCGTATTTAATCTTGCTAAAGACTACAGCAAAGATCCGGAAGCGGTTCAGGTCATCGTTACTTCACACCAATACTGGTGGGAGTTTGAATACCCAGCTTACGGAATCAAGACAGCTCAAGAGCTTATTATTCCAAAAGGTAAGACGATCTCCATCACAGCGAAATCCGCAGATGTGCTTCACTCATTCTGGATTCCATCGCTTGCTGGGAAAATCGATACCAACCCTGGTGCAAACGTAAATAAAATGTACTTCTCTGCACCAAAAGAAGGCGTTTACCTGGGTAAATGTGCTGAGCTTTGCGGACCTTCACATGGTTTGATGGACTTTAAAGTTAAATCTGTGGACGAGTCGTCATTTGATCGTTGGGTAGCTGCACTTAAAGAACCTGTAGCGCTTCCAAGCGATCCGGCAATTGCTAAAGCATTTGAAAGCAAATGTCTATCTTGCCACGCAGTGGGTGATTTGGGCGGACCTGCTTATCCTAACTTGACAGGTATCGGAAGCCGTGAGACTGTCGGGGGTATACTTGTTAACACCGATGATCCGCAATATTCCAATGAAGGTTCAGTATACGACAACTTGCACCGTTGGATCAAAAACCCGGACGAAGTTAAACCGGGCAACCAAATGGGTAAAATCGAAGATTTGACTGAACAAGAGATTGAAGGTATTGCTAAATACTTATCTGAATTGAAGCTTAACTACGAACAATAATTTATCGGTGATTGAAGGAGGTACCTACTTTGGCTCATGCGCATACGCATAAGGTCAAACGTTACAGCGGTCTGATGGACTGGCTGACTACGGTTGACCATAAAAAAATCGGAATATTGTATATGATTGCCGGCGGTTTTTTCTTCCTTGTCGGTGGTTTGGAAGCGATTTTGATTCGGGTTCAATTGTGGAAGCCGCTAAATAACTTTGTTAGCGCGGATACATATAATGAGCTTTTAACCATGCACGGAACGACGATGATCTTCCTTGCAGCGATGCCGCTTTTATTCGCCTTAATGAATGCGGTTATACCGCTTCAAATCGGCGCGCGCGACGTAGCTTTCCCTTTCGTTAACTCATTAGGCTTCTGGACATTCTTGTTCGGCGGTATTTTGCTTAACGTGAGCTGGTTTACTGGCGGCGCTCCAGATGCAGGCTGGACATCATATGCACCGCTCGCGGGGACGACCTATAACGGCGATCACGGCGTTGACTATTATGTACTAGGTTTGCAAATAGCTGGTATCGGAACACTTATCGGGGGTATTAACTTCCTCGTAACGATTATTAACATGCGTGCACCAGGCATGACGTTCATGCGTATGCCGATGTTCACATGGGCTGCGTTCATTACTTCGGCGCTAATCCTGTTCGCATTCCCTGCTCTGGCAGTTGGTCTAGCGGCACTCATGTTCGACAGATTGTTTGATGCAAATTTCTTTGATCCTTCTGGCGGCGGTAACGCGGTCCTGTGGGAGCATATTTTCTGGATATTCGGGCATCCTGAGGTTTATATCCTCATCTTGCCGGCTTTCGGCGTTATTTCCGAGGTAATAAGTACATTCTCACGTAAGCGTTTGTTCGGTTACAGCTCGATGGTATTCGCTACAATCCTGATCGGCTTCTTGGGCTTCATGGTTTGGGCGCATCACATGTTCACGGTTGGTCTTGGACCGGTTGCGAATGCGCTGTTCTCCATTGCAACGATGCTTATCGCGGTTCCAACAGGTATCAAAATTTTCAACTGGCTATTTACGATGTGGGGCGGTTCCATTAAATTCACGACAGCTAACTTGTTCGCTGTCGGATTTATACCAACCTTCGTAATGGGCGGCGTTACCGGCGTCATGCTGGCAGCAGCACCTGCTGACTTCCAATATCATGATTCTTATTTTGTCGTAGCGCATTTCCACTATGTTATCGTAGGTGGTTTGGTACTGGGTATTTTCTCAGGCCTTCACTACTGGTGGCCAAAAATGTTCGGACGCATGCTGAATGAAACACTTGGTAAATTGACGTTCTGGACATTCTTTATTGGCTTCCACTTAACATTCTTTATTCAACATTTCCTTGGCTTGCTAGGTATGCCTCGTCGTATTTGGACATATCTCGACGGTCTTGGTTTCAACGAAATGAACATGATCAGTACAGTAGGCGCATTCTTGATGGGCTTTGGTACAATTTTCTTCTTGTTGAACGTTGTTATCACAGCTTTCAAACCACAAAATGCACCAGCTGATCCATGGGAAGACGGTCGTACTCTAGAGTGGACGATTCCATCTCCACCTCCTGAATACAACTTTGCACAAACACCGCTTGTTCGCGGCTATGATGCATACTGGAAAGAAAAAACGGACGGTCACAAAGGCATGACGCCTGCGGAGCCAATTGGTCCAATTCATATGCCTTCTCCTTCGATCCTGCCTTTCTTCATGGGATTTGGATTGTTTATCGCAGGTTTAGGTTTCATGTACGCTAAAGATTGGGGCAACTTGTTTGGATCATTCAAATCAGGTTATGCTCTCGGTATTGTTGGTTTGCTGATCTTGTTCGGTTGCATGTTCCTTCGTTCCGTAATCGATGATCACGGCTTCCACATTGAAGAAGAAGAAATCCTTAGAGATATGGGGGGTAAAGCATGAGTGCGCATTCGCATGTAGAGGGGCAATTGCCTCATGAGCCCGAAAAGGCGACCCTCGAGGGACGCAATAAAGTATTAGGCTTTTGGCTTTTCCTTGGCGGAGAAACTGTATTGTTCGGAACGTTGTTCTCAGCGTTCCTAGCACTACGGAATCAAGTCCTTGATGGACCGCCAGCACATGAATTGTTCCAGCTTCCACTCGTTGCGCTTGCGACAGCACTTTTGCTTACGTCAAGCTTAACAAGCGTGTTCGCTGTTCATGCGCTGCATACAAACAGAGTGAAGGCGTTAATTAACTGGCTGATTATTACGGTCATTCTTGGCGCAGGTTTCCTTGCTCTTGAAATTTACGAGTTCTGGCACTATGTACATGAAGGCCACGGCTTTACAACGAGCGCATTCAGCTCCTCGTTCTATACGCTGGTAGGCTTCCACGGAGCACACGTTGCTTTCGGTATTACATGGATCACATTGATCATTATTCAATTAGCAAGAAAAGGCTTGACTGTAGTAACAGCACCTAAGGTATATGTAGCTGGTATGTACTGGCACTTTATCGATGTTGTATGGGTATTCATTTTCACCGTCGTTTACTTGATGGGAAAGGTGGTTTAATCCATGGCAAGCAATCATACAGCCACTGAGGAAAGCCCCAAGCGTCATAAGGTCGAAGGACCTAAGAAGCATATTATCGCGTTTATTTTCTCGATCTTGCTTACGTTCATCGCATTCGCGACTGTAATAAGCGGAGAAATTAACAAAGATTTTATCTACATCATTTTGATCGGCTTAGCGGTATTGCAAGTGTTCGTACAAATGGCATTCTGGATGCACATGAAAGACCGTGGTCATACTTTCGCAATTATTGGGATTTTGACTGGTGTATTCATCGTCTTCACATGTGTCATTATGGCTGAATACTGGGCTTGGTGGTAACCGATTTAACTATTGGAGGAGAGGAGGGTCCCGAGGCTTGGGTCCCTCCTCTTTTGTAAAAAAGTTAGCGTAATTGAAAGGAGTTTCCACGATGCTTGGCTTACAATATTTTCGCTTCGAGGAATTGTGGACCCCCATGTTTCTATTCGGAATGGCCGCAATCGTCATTCTATATTTCTACTTAATTGGACCATGGCGCGAGAAGAATGCTCCTGAAGCTGATGCAGCGACAAAGCTTCAGAAGTTTATGTTTGTTTCGGCTGCTATTATGTTTTATATGGTTCACGGAGGGCCTTTAAATCTATTAGGTCACCTTATGTTTACATTTCATATGGTCAATATGTCAGTATCTTATTTAGTTGTACCGCCGCTAGTATTGCTTGGGGTTCCAAGCTTCTTATGGCGAAAAATGTTCTCCACTCCGTTTTGGAAAAAACTGAGCTTCATGATGCATCCTATTATTTGTCTTTTGTTGTTTAATATTTTGTTCTCGGTTTATCATGTCCCAATTGTCCATGACTATGTGATGACGCACTTCTCTGTGCATCGTCTTTATTATTTTATTTTGCTTGTAACGTCGTTTATGATGTGGTGGCAGATTGCCTCACCTGTTCCGGAGTGGAGCAGACTTAGCGATGTGAAGAGAATGGCTTATGTGTTTGCGAACGGCATGCTTCTGACACCAGCTTGTGCTTTAATCATTTTTGCCAAAACGTCTATGTATGCGATTTATAGCGATCCTAATGTTTGGGTTACAGCGATGGGGTACTGTGTATCGGGTGATCCGAGCCGTTTGCTGGAGAGCTTTAGCGGTCCGCAATTTTTTAATATTATGGACGTTGTTGAAGACCAGCAGCTTGGCGGAATCGTCATGAAGTTCGTGCAGGAAATTATGTACGGCATTATATTGGCGTATATATTCAAGCAATGGTTCAAGCGTGAGCATAAGGACGATGAATTGCCGAATACGAATACAGGAACAGCTTAATACCAATTATTTAACGAACATTAGGTGGGGTAAAAGTGGACAAATATAATATTGTACCGACAATCAGTACTTTCTTCATCGTGCTTAGTGCGGTGCTGGTAGCCGTAGGCTGGAGGCTCGCGATTAAGCGCAGGCTGGCGGAGCATCAGAAGGTTATGTTCTATGCAGCAGTGTCAGCAACGATCTTCTTTATCGTATATGTATCGCGTTCGATATTCGTAGGAAATACAATCTGGGGCGGCCCAGACAGCTTAAAGCCTTACTATTTTGTCTTCTTATTGTTCCATATCGTGCTTGCTACAGTTGGCGGCGCATTCGGAATTACAACACTAACGCTTGGTTATAAGAAGAAGTTTGCCAAGCATCGCAAATGGGGTAAAGTAACTTCAGTGGTTTGGTTTATTACAGCTATTACAGGCACAGCGGTGTACGTATTGCTGTATCTTATGTATCCAGGCGGCCATACGAAACCCGTTATTGATGCTATTTTCGGATAGAACGACAATGTGTAAGCCATGTTTTCAAAAGAGACTACTCTTTTGAGAACATGGCTTTTTTTATGTTTTTGCAGAAGTGATTGGCTTGTAAATAGGGGGATTGCCATTGTACAGGAGTATTTACCGTAGAAGGGAATTCTCCTCCAAAAATCTTTTTATGGAAGTACTTGACAACAGTGTATACACTGAATATACTGTGTATAAGGATATATACAGTATATTCGCTAAGCGATTGAAGGGAGCAAATGCTGTGGGGTTATGGAAGGGTGCATGGTATTTAGCGAAGCATGAGCTGGCTAAAGATCGTTGGAAAAGTCTTTTTACATTATTTTTTATCGGATATCTATTGTTATTTACCGTTCCTTTAATGCGGGATGGCTTCATAGGGGAAAATGGCCCATTCGGAAACTGGTCACTCGATTTCATTTACCTTTCGATTCTGCCTGTTCTAGGGTTCATTGCTAATAAGACAATGATGCGTTCCTGGAAAGAGAATTCCTATACGAGGAAGATCGCACAATGGAGAACGCTGCCGATTTCATCGAAACAAATTGCACTAGGGAGAATCATTCAGCTGGCTATCGTATTGTTTGCTGCTCAACTTATTTTCTTCCTATTGCAATTTATCATTGCACGGAATATGGGCGTTGATATTTCAGCCTTAAGCTTCGTGTTATATGGAGCAAGCTGGTTTGGCTATTCACTGACAATGGGGACTGGTTATGTATACTGGGAATTGGGGCATTCAGGAAAAACATATTTTTTCTTCAACATCACTTATCTCGCTTTTCTGCTTATCTTATCAATCAGTCTAGCCTTTCTGGATATTGGAAATATTGTTTCAAGTTCGCTGCATGCAATCGAGAACGGCAGCTGGTGGCTGCCAATCATAACCTTAACTATTGGTGTTGCTGCTGCGTTCCTCGGCGTTAAACGAATTGAAAATAGGCTGGAGAAAAGAACCTACAGAGCATAGATATTTGAGAATGGAAGAAGGTGAACCTCATGCGGCTGCCGATCCAAATTAATGAACAAAGTGCAGAGCCGCTTTATCATCAGATCGAAGTACAATTGCGAGCATTAATCGTCAGCGGCCAACTTTCGGAAGGGATGCTGCTGCCATCGATACGCGAGCTTGCCCAAACCGTCAAGTGCAGCGTGATTACAGTAAAAAGAGTATATAACGATTTGGAAGCGGAAGGGCTGCTTCGAACAAGGCAAGGAACTGGCACCTATGTAGCACAGGTTGGTGATCAGGAACGTGACCGGCATCGTCTTGCTGCTGTTATTGAAGCGCTAGAGCTGGCAGTTGTAGCCGGCAAGCGGGTTCAGTGCACAGAGGAAGAGCTGCAGACGATGTTTAAAGAAGCGATGAGCAAGCATTTTGATTAAAGGGTGGGACATATGATGAATGAGACGATGGCGATACAATTAGACGGCGTTGTGCAAAATCGTGCGAGCTTCAAACTAGGGCCGGTCCATATGAGTATTCCACAGGGTTACATCACTGCCATTGTTGGGCCGAACGGATGCGGTAAGAGCTCCACCTTTCGCTTAATGCTTGATCTGGATAAAGCGGATGAGGGCACCATTCAGCTGCTTGGAGAGCAAGTGGAGAATGGGCTCAGCACAGAGGTTAAAAAACGAATTGGTTACCTGCATGATCAATCCTCCCCGCATGAGGACAACATGAAGGGGACGGAGAAAGCTGAGTTTCATCGCTTCTGGTATGACAAATGGGATGTGAATCGTTATCGGGAGCTGCTTCGCATTCTTGAGGTCGATGATAATCAGCTGCTTGGCAAAATGTCGAAGGGGATGCGTCGCAAATTTGAATTTGCACTAGCCCTAACACATAATCCGGAGCTGATCCTGCTCGACGAGCCTTCCTCGGGGCTTGATCCGCTTGCATGGAAAACGATGATTGAGGTGCTTCATCGGTACATGGATCGAGGAGACCGTACCATTCTTATGACCTCCCATATCATCGAAGAGGTGAAACGACTTGCTGATTTTATAATATTTATGGCTCAAGGCAGAGTGCTTGGCATGTACGAGAAGGATGAGCTATTCAGCAGTTGGTTTACGTTATTTGTAAGTGGAGCGGATCTGACTCCGAAGAAAGCAGCATTAATCCCAGGTCAAACTGTTGTAGAGCATGCAGGCGGTACGACCTATCGAATTGCGACAAATCAGGCTGCAGAAGCTGAAGCATGGTGTGCTGAGGAAGGCTATCAGATTGTAAGCAGGCAGGCACTTGAGCTGGATGAGATTATGAATGCTTTGCTTACACAAGATAGATTAAATACAAGAATGAACTAATAGAGGGGAGTAATGAAATGAATCCATTAATAGTAGAAAAGGTAGTTAAGCAATACGGGGATAAAACAGCAGTCAACGAAATTAGCTTGGAGGTAAGCGAGGGCGAGATTTACGGCCTGCTCGGGGCCAACGGCGCCGGCAAAACAACGACGATGCGGATGGTGCTCGGCTTGATCTATCCGGACGAAGGGCGGATTCTCTACAACGGAAAGCCTTACAGCAATGAGCAGCTTAGCCTGCTCGGGTATTTGCCGGAGGAGCGCGGGCTGTATCCGAAGGTGAAGGTCAGCGATCAGATCATCTATCTGTCGCAGCTCAGAGGAATGTCGAAGGCGGATGCCGACCGCAACCTGAAGCAGTGGCTGGAGAGGTTCGAGGTGCCGGAATATTACAACAAGAAGGTCGAAGAGCTCTCGAAGGGGAATCAGCAGAAGATTCAGTTCATCGCGGCTGTCAACCACAAACCACGCATCGTCGTCATGGATGAAGCGTTCAGCGGACTTGACCCCGTCAACGTCGAATTGTTGAAGTCGACGGTGAAGGAGCTGCGCGACTCCGGCTCGAGCATCCTGTTCTCGACGCACCGGATGGAGCATGTCGAGGAGCTGTGCCGCAACATTACGATTTTGCATCGATCGAACACGGTCTTAAAGGGCAGTTTGAAGGATATTAAAAAACAATTCCCGAGAGAACGGGTCATCCTTGGCGCTGACAAAGAAATTAGCGGACTCGATCGGCTGGCCGGCGTAACCGGCGTCACGCGCACGGAGCGCGGCTACGACATTGCCATCTCCTACGAAGCGGCGGGCGCTGACATTCTGCGTTTGGCGATGGAGCAGGCGAACGTGAATCATTTCGAAATCAAGGAACCGACGCTAAATGAAATCTTTATCCGAATGGTGGGTGATCGTCATGAATAGTTTCTGGACGGTAGTAGGGTTTACGATCCGGAATAAGGTCAAAGGCAAAGCTTTCGTCATTACTACGTTGATTATCGCGTTAATTATCAGCATCGGCATTAATCTTCCTTATATCATTGCACAGTTTGATAAAGGCGACAAAGTAACAAATATCGGCTATATCCAGTCGCAGAGCGAACAAGCGGCGAGCGGCACGGCAACAGGCGACAGCTTGAAGGCGTACTACGAGAAACAAGGAAATTCGAACATCGTGATGGTTCCTTTTGAGGACAAAGACGATGCTTCGGCAAACGAGAAGCAGTTGAAAAAAGCAATCGATGAAGGGGAAATCAAAGGCTACCTTGAGTTCGGCGATATGACGGACAGCGGTTTCCCGGAAATGACTTACAAATCCGAGAAGCTGATGGAATTCGGCATGACGGAATCACTGCAGGGCGCGCTTTTGCAAATTCGCCAAACGAACGTGCTCCAGGATGCGGGCCTTACGGCCGAGCAAATGGCGCAGCTATCGGCTCCAATCAAGATCGGCACCGTTCAGATTTATACCGGCGAAGGTTCGGGCAGCGGCAACACGGGCAGAACACCGGCAGAGCAAGGCGTCAACATGGGCGTCATCTATGTCATGATTATCTTCCTGTTCATGGCAATCATGACCTCCGGCAACATGATCGCGTCGGAGATTACGGCGGAGAAAAGCTCGCGTGTCATGGAAATTCTCATTACGAGCGTATCGCCGCTGAAGCAAATGTTCGGCAAAATATTCGGCATGTTCGTCGTCGTCATCGTGCAGGTCACATTCTACTTAGCCGTCATTCTGACGAACATATCCATGCCGCATAACAAAGGGGCATTAGGCAATCTCGACATCGACTTGTCGCTCGTCGATCCGATTCTGCTCATCTACGCGCTGCTGTTCTTCCTGACGGGTTTCTTCCTGTTCGCTACGCTGTACGCGGCGGTCGGTTCGATCGTAAGCCGGACGGAAGACCTGGGTCAAGCGGTCATGCCGCTGACATTCGTCTCTCTAGCGGGCTTCTACATCGCAATCTTCAGCATAAGCGCGCCGGACAGCATGCTTGTGAAGGTGACGTCTTACATTCCGGTCTTCTCGCCATTTGTCATGCTGCTCCGCCTTGGGCTGACGGAAGTGCCGATGTGGCAGACGCTTCTCTCTTTCGGCATCTTGCTCGTCTCGATCTACGCAGCGGTCTACATCTCCGCTAAGATCTATCGCACCGGCGTACTTATGTACGGCACACGCCCTAGCTTGAAAGAAATCCGCAAGGCTATGAAGGCGTATAAGATTTAGGCGTTGTTCTTGGTTCCATCTGATTGCGGCTGCCTTAAATCGTTGGAAATTCCATCTGCTTCGAATTTACCTCATAACGGTATTCAAAAGTTATTAAAAAAACCCACATTCGGCCTATCTGGCTCGATTGTGGGTTTTTGGCTTAGTTAGATGAGGTCCTATCCATTCTCATTTTCATTTTCATTCTCTTTATAGATGGAGATCAGCACGATTGCCTTATCTTCACCTATATTTCTTACTAAATGTGGCGTACAAGCATTCCAACTAAAGGAATCACCTTCTCCAAATTCAGCCTTATCTTCCCCTTGTTCCGCGTAAATTCTCCCTTTAATGACCACATGAACCTCCTCGCCTTCATGTGCATGAGGAGTACTGCCAGTCGTAGAACCAGGAGGAAACTCTATAATCATCATCCGTACGTTTTTTGTGGAACTCAAGTGTTCGACTTTTAGATTTTCTGAACCGCTTGTAGTGATTGTCCTCTCGTTTTTCCGAACAATTCTCATTCGCTCTTCTTTCTTTAGAAGCAAGTAGGCAAGTGGCACTTTAAGTGCTTGAGCTATACTTTCTAATGTTGAGATGGACGGTGAGGTCTTATTCGTTTCAACCTGACTCATAAATCCTTGAGACAGGCCGGTTGTTTCGCATATTTGAGCGATTGTGATATTTTTTCGCTTCCGGATCGCTCGTATAGTGGAGCCAATATCCATCTAATCACACCTCTAGAATATTTGTAATACTAAATTTAATTTTATATTATCAATATTTATATTGACAAGTCAATGTAAATCGTTTTAAATTACACCTATAGAAAATATATTTCTATTACTAATATTTTTGGAGGAAAAAAGAATGACTAAAACAGCTTTTGTTTCCATTATCATGCGTGTGGTGTTGGGCATCATATTTATATTTCACGGAGTGGATAAGTTTCAGGGAATAAGCAATGTAGAAGCGTGGTTCAGTTCGATAGGCATCCCGGGAGTTTTAGCTTATGTTGTTGCAGCGATTGAACTTATCGGCGGTATATTGTTGATCTTGGGGCTGTTTACTCGTTATGCAGCAGGATTGTTTGTCATTATACTCATCGGTGCAATTATAACCGCGAAATTATCGGCTGGACTTCTTGGTAACGGTCAAATGGCTGGTTATGAGCTGGATCTTGGATTCATCTTGGTCTCGTTGTATCTGGTTGTTGCCGATCGATCACCGTTCTCTGTTGACGGTTTTATTATGCGCAAGCGAAGTGAATAACTTACAGCATGGAGGAAACGAAGATGAATCCGAAATATCAATATGACGTTCACTTACCGGTTAAACTAGAGCAAGGAAAGAAATATCCGACGATCTTCACCTTCCACGGCAAAGGATCGAATGAACAAAATATGTTCGGTTTGGTTGCTCCATTGGCTGAAGATTTCATCATCATAGGGATTCGCGGTAATTTGCCGCTTGGTACGGGATTCCAATATTACGATTTGAAAAGCTTAGGAAACCCAATTCGAGAGATGTATGACCAAGCGGTTACAGATCTCGAAGCATTCATTCATTATGCGACTGAGGAGTATCCAATCGATCCTGACAAACGTTATTTGCTCGGCTTTAGCCAAGGCGCAATCCTGTCCATGACGCTTGCACTTACAATGGGAGATCAATTAAAGGGAATCGTAGCGTTGAACGGATATATTCCTGAGTTTGTGAAAACGGAGTATTCACTTCGAAGTGCTAAGGATGTTTCCGTATTTGTCTCGCATGGAGAATTCGACTCCGTATTCCCGGTTCGTATCGGGCACGAGACAGCTGCCTATTTAAAAGACCAGATGGAGCGCTTAACTTTCAAACTATATCCGACCGACCACGGCATATCTGAAGAGAACCAGCTAGATTTTATGAAGTGGATTAAGAAGGATGCGGAATTAAACATAAATAAGGAGTGAGATCACATGATGCCATCCTATTTTTTCGCGCACGGTGCACCATCAATCGTGCTCGATGATAACGAATATACAATGTTGCTTAAGCAATTTAAAGAGCACGCGCCAAGACCGAAAGCTATCGTTCTCTTCTCCGCTCATTGGGAGGAATCGATACAGACGGTTAGCGCCGCAGAAACTTATGAAACCATTTATGATTTTGGCGGGTTCCAAGATGAGCTTTACCAGATGACCTATCCGGCACAAAGCGACCGATCATTAGTAAATCAGATTCAAAACTTGTTTACAAAGCATGGTATTGAGAACGTTCAAAATGAAAAACGAGGTTTGGACCACGGGGCATGGGCTGTTCTAAAACTACTGTATCCGGATGCAGATATTCCGGTCGTAGCGCTATCCGTAAATCGTTATCTATCTAATGAAAGACAATATCAAATCGGCAAGGCATTAGCAGAACTTCGCGAGCAGGATGTTCTTATCATCGGAAGCGGTGGGACCGTTCATAATTTACGGAAATTGAACTGGCGGTCCGAGGGAATTGACGAGTGGGGGGAGCAATTCGACAACTGGATTCAAAGTAAGCTGGAGTCATGGGATACCGAAGCCCTGTTTCAATACCGTGAGCTCGCTCCCCATGCCCAAGAGGCCGTACCGACGAATGAGCACTTCATTCCGCTTCTTCTCGCCATGGGAGCAGGTGACGTCAACCGCAACGCAAAACTTCTTCACCGCAGCTACCAATACGGCAACCTAAGCTTAAGCTGCTGGCAATTCAATTAAGATGAAATGAAAGAGGGCGGATCGGATGACATCCGCAATTAAGACGGCAGCGGAGAGAATAATAATATTTTCCATTGCCGCTGTGTATATTGCGTTGCAAGCGGCGCAGCTTGAAATGCTGGTCTTTCTGCTCGGTGGATTGGTGTTTACTGCAATCGCTTTGCTGTTGCCAAAACTGARGGGGATGACGTTTTGGCTCACGATTTTCTTTGTGACTATTGGAGTTGTACTTCTTGCGCTTCAGAAAGCAAATGCTAGGATTTGGTTCGAGTCGGCTGGAATAAACGTGACCATTGTAACGCTTTTCCTATTCGCCCCGTTGTTCGGAATTCCAGTTCGTATTCCTGAATACGTTAAGGCCTTGAAGCGGTTTTACGAAGCTAACCTGCACAGCAAGGCCGCTCTATTCTTGGGAACGCAGCTGCTCACTCAAATTATGGGCGTATTTATCAACGTGGGTTCGATACCGGTTGTTTATCAAATGGTCTTTATTAAACCGCAGCCAGGGATGAGCCGTTTGCTTGCAAATGCGCTCAACCGAGGGTTTGCAGGAGCGATTCTCTGGTCACCTTATTTCGCTGCCATGACACTAGTGACTTCTACGATAGGACTGTCCTGGTCGTCCGTTCTGCCCTATATGCTTGGACTCGCCATTCTTAGCCTCGGCATAAGCTGGGCAGTCGATTTTCGGGAATTGCGTGACGCTAGTCTAGATGAATTTGAAGAGGCAGTAGACAAAAAGGAGAACTCGAATTTTCCAGTTGGACTCGGAATCTATTTAATAGGCGCCATTATTGTCATCTTAACCATGGAACGTATGATCAAGCTGCCAATGGTCTTATTAATCTGTATGGCTGCAGCAGCTTTCCCCTTGTTCTGGTGTATTATAAAGGGGAGCATGAGTATATACAGAGAAGGAATTATAAATCATATAACAATCACTTTGCCGGCTTTGCAGAAAGAGATTACGCTTTTTCTGGCCGCCGGCTTTTTCAGTGGCGCAATTGGGATTACGAACTTCGGCTCAAAGGTTCCGAATTTGCTTGAATTTGTTCCAATGCCGATTTCCTTCACATTCACGATATTAACCGTTCTTTTGATTGCAAGCACTTCAATAATTGGTCTCCATCCAATCGTGCCAGTGACTATGCTCGCTGGAGCCATTGATCCCGTGAGCGTGCAAATCAGCCCAACTTATTTTGCGGTGCTGCTGCTTGGAAGCTGGGCTTTGTCTAATCCCATCTCGCCGGCTTCGGCTGTAAACAACTTGCTGTCCGGTTTACTAAAGAAATCAGTGTTTGAGATAGCTGCACCGAATTACAAGTTCGCCGGCTGTATGGCGCTCAGTTTGATCGTTTTTTTAATGGTTGTTATGAGGTATTAGAACAAAAAACTAAAGAGTGGCTGCTGGCATTAGAAAATGTAAGGGCATTACAAGTTGACTCGATCGAAAGAATAGCGTGAAAAAGATTTACACATAAATGAATAACGAATAGCGTATTCCCTTCTACTTGGCTCATTAAATAGAAATCCGGTGTAAGCGATACACCGGATTTCATTACTGAGTGATAGATTTTTATTTTTTCCAAGTGTCATATTGAGCTTGTTTTTCTTTGATGATGTCATCTACGCCAGCAGTTTTCAAACGCTCGAGGAATTTAGGCACGGCTGTAGTCGGGTCAATCGAACCAGAGCTGATAGCCGGGATCATCTCAGTCATAACGGAAGCTACGTTGGCAACTTGCGTTTTTACAGGAGTTGGGTCAAATACAAAGCCTGATAATGGCGAAACATCTGCTGTCAGATCATTTTCAAAAACGATTGACTGAGCTTTTCTCTTCATGTCGCCAGCCGCATTTTCGGCATGATCGGCACGGTTGAATGTTGGGCTGAAGGATTGACCGATTTGCCATTCATTCCAGTTGAAATTATATTTGCCTTCAATTTGAGTGAAGTCACCTTTTTCGTTGTAGGTGTAGTCAACGTCTTTTTCTCCTAATGTAATGAGTTTGTATAGATCATCATCAGTGTTTAGCAACTCAATTAATTGCAAAGCCTTTTCAACGTTTTTTGAACCTGAATTGATAGCAATAGCTGCATTGGAGGCAGCTCCAGCTGAAATCAATGTACGAGTAGTAGATACGGATAGAGCAGGGAAATCTTTGTATTCTGTCATGGACATAGCTTGCTCTTGACCTGGAAGATCGATGCTGTCAGGCCAGCCATAGTGCATCGCAAAAACAATTTTGCCAGCTTTACGATCAGGAGTTGTATCTTTTACCGTTGCACCATCTTTGCGCACATAGCCTTTATTGAACCAGTCACGCATAATTTCTGCGTATTTAGCGAACTCAGGAGTTTCAAACTGGTTGATAACTTTGTCTGGCGCATTGAGATTGACCCAGCCAGGAGTTAGCAAATCACCTACAGGCTCCATATCCCAGTAAAGCGGCTCATTGGCAAAAAAACTATGATTAGCGCTAGTTTCAAATCCGATCATATCAGGATGCTTAGCTAACGCTTCGCCAAGGAATGGTCCTACCATTTCGAGAGCTTCTATGGTTGGCTTGCCTTTAACAGCTTTCCAGTCAAACCCCGTTTCTTTGAGAACATCTTCGCGGAAGATAAAGCCACTGCGCTTGGCAACGCCCCATTGCTGATAATTGACAACTGCATAAATACGATCATTTATTTTCACACCATCCCATAGACCTTGAGGGATGCGGGAAAACGTTTCAGGCGCATGTACAGGAAGAAGGTCAGTTAAGTCAGCATACGCTCCCTTTGCGGCGTTTCCAAAGTAATTAATTCCACCCCAGAATGCAGTGAAAGCAAGATCCCAGTCGTCGCCCGAATTGATCATCAGATTCATTTTATCTGCATAAGTACTGCCGTCTACAAGTACTAAATTCAATTTGGCATTGATTTTTTCAGCAATAATTTTATTAGCTTTGTTCATGATGCGGTCAAAGTCATTGACAGGGCTGTTCGACATATAGAAGTTAAGGGTAACGAGTTCTTCTTTTTCCTTTTCTTTTTCAGCATTTTTAGTATCAGGTGCTGGAGTCGTAGAATCGCCGTTAGCGTTTGGTGAAGCCTTCGAGCAGCCAGACAGGATCATGGTGAGAAGCAGAGTTACGCTGATCAACAACATAGAAATTCTTTTCATTGATATCCCCCTAAAAACTAATTTTATTCTCAACTAGATTCTTGTAAAATTACTCTTTTACAGCACCTATTGTTAAGCCTTTCTCGAAATACTTCTGTAGAAAAGGATACAGTAATATAATCGGACCGATGGCAAGTACACAGGTCGCCATCCGTGCTCCTTCACTAGGAAGCATGCCGATAGCGGATTCCATAGATTTAGAGGCTGCTTCATTGGCTTGCAAATAGCCGATATTGTTCATTAAAGATTGCAGTAAATATTGCAATGTGTACAGCTTCGGCTTTTCGATATACAAGGCAGTGGTCGTCCAGTCATTCCAGTAGGAAATCGCTGTGAACAGACCGATAGTCGCCAGTGACGGTTTTGAAAGTGGAAGTGCAATACTGAAAAAAGTACGAATTTCACCTGAGCCGTCTATGCGTGCAGACTCGAACAAGGAACTAGGAATCGATTTGAAAAAGTTTTTCATAATGAGCACGTTGATCGCTGACACAAGGAAGACGACAATGAGAACCCAGATGGTATTCTTAAGATGTAAATATCGTGTTATTAAAATGTAGGAGGGAACAAGTCCGCCATTGAACAGCACGGGAAGGTACACGAATAAAGTGAGTGCATTTCGATAGGTAACTTCAGGTCGCGTCAACGAATAGGACAGCATCGAAGTAACAAGTAAATGCAGCAGCGTACCAACAACGGTTACAAAGATCGTTACTGCGTATGCATTGGCAATCGAGCCTGCTCCGCTAAATACGTATCGATAAGCTGAAATATCAAACACTTTGGGCCAAAAATTGTATCCGTCGACCATAAGCGACTTTTCAGCTGTAAACGATATCGATACAACTAATAGCAGCGGAATAATACAGGTTAGTGCTGATACAATGAATATGAGATGAATCACGATCTTTGACACGTGAAAGTTTCTTGCTAAAATGAAAATCCCTCCCTTTCTCTACGCTGATCGATTAAAATAAGGCGCTGTCGGGGTCTGTTTTTTTAATAATATAGTTAGAAATCAGGACAAGAACGAGACCAATCACTGCCTGATATAGACCAATTGCAGACGACATGCCATAGTCGTTCAGCTTTTTCAGAGAGCGGAATACAAGGGTGTCTATAACATCTGTTGCACCATATAGTGCTCCTGAATCATTGGAAAGGGTATAGAATCCATTCCAGTCGCCCAATCCGCCATTGAACAACTTACCTACCCATAACAACATGAGGACGATAATTATTGGTTTCAGCAGCGGCAGTGTAACATATTTGACTTGCTGCCACTTCGAAGCGCCATCCAATTGAGCAGCTTCATAATAGTCCGTATTAATCCCCGCGATCGCTGCTACATACAATACCGAATAGTAACCGATATTCTTCCACAAATAGGCTAAGGGAAGAATATAGTGCCAATGTGAAGGCTCACTGTACCAGTAAATAGCTTCTCCACCATTTGATTCGATAATATTGTTGACAATACCTCGGTCTACACTAAGCATACCGAACACAATATACTGAACTACAATCCATGAAAGGAAAACTGGCAGCAATAAAGCACCTTTATAGGTGGCTGAGAGCTTTTTATTTTTCACTTCGCTCAATAGAATGGCCAATATTAGTGCACCGAGCGTAACGGTAACCATCTCTATGATATTGTAGAAAAGTGTATTGAACGTAACAATTCTCGCTGTTTCGGATTTAAAGAAAAATTCGAAGTTTTTGAACAGCGGATCCATCCATGCGCTTCCGAATATACCATCGCGTGCATTGTAATCTTTGAAGGCGATTATGACACCGCCCATTGGGATATAACACATGATTGCAATGAATAGTAGACCAGGTGACATCATTAAATAGAAAGGAAACTGTTTACGTACGCTGCGCAATGTTCTGTTATGAATTGGTCTTGTAGTTAGTTTCATTGAGTTCACCCCCTTCCTTGCAATTAATCTTTTACTTCCCTCATTGTATTTAGTGGTACTTTTATCCACAACAATCAAAACCATCATTCTCTTAGTTTTTCGACAGATGGCATCTCTAAAAAATAATGAAATCTACAAAGAGCTTTAATCGTTGTGATGCTAAATGGATACTTATGCTATTATGATGATAATTGTAAATACATAGAAAATCGAAGTCGTATGAACTGGGGGATCACAATGAAGCTACCGAGGATATTGGAAAAAAACAGTACGAGCTTTTTTCGCAAATCATTCTTCTCCTTTCTGATTATTACGATCCTCATCACTGTATTGCTTACTGTTTTCTTGACCATTACTTATTTACGCACGAGTATCTCGATGATTAACCGCTTCAATCATGAGCTGATTGAACATTACAATTACAGTATTACCTACCTAGATGAGACTGCAAAAAAATTAGGAAATGCACTGTACAGCGATAAAGATATCATCCAATTTATTAATATGAAGAAAAATGATGAGATCGTGGCGATTTTAGCAAGCAAGGTCATTGACAAGCACTTTCTGACACTAAAAGATATCGATAGCGTTTATCTTTACAATGCGGGGGCGGATTTGTTTTATTCTTCAAGGAGCGGTGAACGCCAATCAGCCTCTACCTTCTCAGATCAAGCGATTGTAGCGCTGCTAACTGATAAAAACTTTATAGCGGAGTATCGTGGTCGGCCTATTGTGACATCTGTAGAAGAAGCAACGCAATCGGCCGATACATGTTCCTATATCTTATTTGAACCGGGGGAGACTTTATCGGGCTTGAAAAATGCTATTGTCGTCAACATTCGCACGAAAGCGCTTACGGAATCTATTCAAGCGATCAATGGCAATGACCCTGAAACGAAATCTTCTTTTTTAGTCGTTGATTCAAACGGCTCTATTCTAAGTAAGACGCTCACAACGGAGTTTGAGCATAATATGAGTGAAGTAGGCGGATTAAGCCAGCAAGCAAATGAACTTGTTAGAAGCAATAATCAGATACGAGAAATTGGGGGTATCAGCTATTTGGTATCCAGCAGTAAAAGCAACGCAAACAATTGGTATATTATGGGTCTTACTCCTGTAAAAGAAACGTTTAAGGATGTAATTAAAGCATCAATGGTGTCTGCGGGTATCGTAGTTGTTGTATTTATCATTTGCGCAATAATTTGTCTGTACTTGGCTCGCAGACTGAATCATCCGATTCAAACGATTACGAAAATTATTAACGGCGAAGCTTCTGAGAAAAACGATGTAGTCATTTCGAGAATGGAAGAATTTCAATTTATTTTGTCTGTATTCGAGTCTATGAAGGAGAGAAATCAACAGCTTGATAAAATAATCCATGAAGCTGGCTATGCGGTCAAACAAGACTTTCTTAATGCACTATTAAGTGATAGTACTACACACTCTATAGACCAAGTGCAGGAGAAACTACATGACATCAAACTGGATTATATCGCCACCAGTCAGTTGTGCATGTGCCTCATTAAAATCGATAATTACAGCCAATTTGTATCTGTGAATAGCCAGAAGGAACGATGGGCACTACGCTATGCTATTGTGAATATTGCAACAGAACTGGCAGCGGACTATGGTGTGTGCGAAATTTTCAGCAGTGAGCCCGATAAATTCGTRGTGATTATGGATTGTTCCACAGTAACCCAATATAAAGTGCTGCAGGAGAAAATGGAGCGTTACTTGCTCGAGGTACACAGTAATACACTTAAGTATCTTCGTATTTCTTTATCTATGGCGTACAGCACGATGTTTCAGGGGATTGAGCATTTACCTAGCATGTATAATAATATGAAGGGCTCCATTCTGTTGAAGATGCGCTACGGACATGGTTGTATTATTACTCCTTACATGATGGATGAAATCAACACGGATAATTTTCATATACCCGTCAAGAAAGAAGAGCAGTTGGTTGAGAAAGTACTCGAGGGCAATTATGAATCTGCTGCCGCAATCTATCAAAGTATCAGTCCAAAGTTATATCAATACACTTACGACGAAATTTTGTATTGCATTGTTCATTTGATTTACAGTGTTTACTCCAGTGTGCTAAGCAAGATGCCTGCAGTAAAGGATAGCCAGGATTTAACTCTACAAAAGTTTTTGCGCGGGATTCAAAATGCAGAAGTGAGTACAGATATGGACAGCGTAATGGATTCATTTTTACAGAAGCTGTGTAATAAAGTGGAGGTTCTCAGGAACACTTCCAATAGTAATGACCATCTAATCCAACGTATTGTCGCAATTGTCGAGCAGGAATATTCCAATACAGAATTATGCCTGAGCTCTATCGCCGAAAAATTACGGTTATCATCTAACTATGTCGGCCATATATTCAAAACTGCACATGGGCAGTCTATTGCGCAGTATATTTTCGATACGCGAATGCAAAAACTGGACGAATATATGCGCAATACGCAGCTTCCTTTAACATCCATTATTGAAAAGGTGGGACTAGAGAGAAATAATTATTTTTACACGCGATTTAAAAAGCATTTTGGCATGTCTTTGAGTGATTACAGACTGCAGCTTGGGCAAGAGATAGATCATGAAAATGATATGCCATTTCAATATTAGCATCGTTCTGAAGAGCCTGATTCCATTGCGGATATTGGGCTTTTTTTATTAACTTGAAAGTTATCAGATTGCATTCAGAGAAAAGATATTAAATAGTAGTCGATTTGTATTACTTTTCGAAGAAATACAAACTTTTTATTATTTTCAAAATGGACGAACCTATTTAAGCTGATATTAACTAACAATAGAGATGGAGTGGAGCACAGGAATGAAAAAAATTACTGCTGTATTAATTGGAGCTGGACAAAGAGGGGGAGGGGCTTACGCTCCATATGCCTTGCAACATCCAGACGACATTCAATTCGTTGCCGTTGCGGATATCGATCCTGAGCGAATAGAGCGATTCCAAAAAGACCATGGTGTTCTGAATGAGAATTGTTACTTGAACTGGGAGGATCTGCTTGCAGGGCCGAAGCTAGCCGATGCGATTCTCATCTGTACTCAGGATAAAATGCACTATGAGCCTGCGTTGAAAGCATTGGAGAAAGGGTACCATGTGCTAATGGAAAAGCCGATGTCACCCGATCCAAGAGAATGTATTGTCATGGGGGAATATGCTGAGAAATATAATCGGGTATTTTCGATATGTCATGTACTTAGGTATACGGACTTTTTTTCAACGATCAAGCAGATTATTACGGAGGGAAAAATCGGCAAACTCGTTTCAATTCAACATACTGAAAATGTAGAACATCGGCACCAAGCACATAGCTTTGTAAGAGGAAACTGGAGTGCTTCAGAGGTTTCGAGTCCAATGATTCTGGCAAAAAGCTGCCATGACATGGATATATTACAATGGCTTGTTGATGCAGATTGTACTAAAGTTTCATCTTTCGGCTCATTAACTCATTTCCKCAAAGAAAGTGCGCCGGAAGGCGCGCCTAAGTACTGTTTGGACGGTTGCCCGGTACAGGACAGCTGCCCTTATTATGCACCTAAAATGTATATTGAACGAGATGATTGGGTGGGTGAAGTGCTTCGCACGGTTGTTAGCAACGATACAAGTGATGAGGGAGTGCTTCGAGCACTGAAAAATGGGCCATATGGAAGATGCGTGTATCATTGCGATAACAATGTGGTCGATCATCAGGTAGTGAACATGGAATTTGCAAATGAAGTGACGGTTGCGTTTACAATGAGCGCATTTACTTATGAAGGCGGACGCTCGGTGAAGCTAATGGGCACTCATGGTCAGATCAGAGGCGATATGGAGAAGAATGTAATTGAAGTGACGAGCTTCGTTACTCGGGAGACGGAGACTATCACTTTGGATACGGACTTGGCAGGTCATGGCGGCGGTGATACAGGTATAATGAGYGATTTCGTACGTCTTGTTCGGAGTGATGGGAAGGAAGAAGGGCTTACAGGTGCAGGTGTCTCTGTAAAGAGCCATCTGATTGCTTTCGCCGCTGAAAAATCGCGTTTGGAAAGCCGAGTTATTTTGATGGCTGATTATATCAATGAATTAAAGAATAGTAACTGATTGTGCCTTTCAGTCTGGCTTTGTTCCTGTGTGTGTCCTGCTTGTCTCCGAAAGCGTCGTTTGCAGAAAAAGCGCCTGCCTTTTCGTACAGAGGGGAGAGGCAGAAAAGCCTTCCCTTCTTCTTTTAATGAAGAAGCAATGATCAAATCTCCGTTTTTTTATCAAAATGTCCACATAGTGCAAAATTAAGTCTCGTCAGTTCAAAGACTAATTTAGTTTGGGAGTTTATCATATCAGACAACACTATCATTTGTTGATTCGCGGGCGGGTAGAAGCTGATCTTAAATCAAATGATGAGCCAATTCATGATAGCGTTTGCTAACAAAAAAGTTAATCACTCAACTAAGGAAAAGAGGATTTAAATATGATCACAAACAAAACACCGCAATTAGGAAATACGGCACGCAGCTACGATCTTGTTCAAGGCTGGGCAAAGCTTCCTTCTCACTTGGAGTTTGGCTATACACATGGAATCGTCGTAGATCAACAGGATAATGTTTATGTCTTTCATACAGGAAAACCCTCCATTTTCAAATTTGATCAGACTGGACAATTTCAAGCGGCTTGGGGCGAAGAGTTCGAGGGTGGCGCACACGGATTTTATCTTCATAAGGAGCAAAATAGCGAATACCTTTATATCACAGACACAGCTCGCGGTAATGTTGTGAAAATGGATTTGAGCGGAAAGCACTTATTGACATTGGGAACACCTGATCGTCCTGATATTTATAACGAGGAGCTTAAATATGTCCCTACAGATGTAGCCGTTTCGGCAAATGGTGATATTTATGTATCCGATGGGTATGGACAAAGCTGGATTCATCAATATACAGCAGCAGGAGAATATATCCGTTCGTGGGGTGGGAAAGGTACGGAACTAGGACAGTTGAACTGCCCGCATGGTATTTCGATTGATATTCGCAGCGGTATGGAAGAAGTTTATGTAGCTGATCGTGGCAATCATCGGATTCAAGTCTTCACTCTACAGGGCGATTTCAAAAGAGCCATCGTCGATGATATGGATCAGCCCTGCAGCTTCTATTATCACGGAGACGATATCTTCTTCCCAGACTTAAACAGTCGGATTACGATCTTCGACAAAAATGATCGGTTGATCTGTCATTTAGGTGAAGATCAGCAGGCTTACAAACAAGCAGGCTGGCCGAATTTGCCTAAGTCTTACTACAGGGATAATAAATTTAGTTCACCACATGGTATTTGTGTGGATTCCAAGGGTTCTGTCTATGTTGCGGAATGGATTTTCGATGGACGTATAACTAAGCTTGCACTTGCATAATTTCGTGGTAAAGAATCTTCATTATTTAGGCATACAGGCTGATAAAGCATCTAAACTGTAATTAAATAATCTAGTAAATGGAGATGAGAACATGTCTGGAAACAAGGCAGTTGTTTATAGCAAGCCGGGAAGTGTTGAGGTACGAGACACCGCTTATCCAGACTTGGTATTGAAGGATGGACCGGGTGTCAATCCATTGAATGTAGGTCGTAAATGTGAGCATGGGGTTATTCTGAAAGTGATTACAACGAATATTTGCGGAAGCGATCAGCACATGGTTAGAGGAAGGACAACGGCTCCATCCGGTCTTATCTTAGGTCATGAGATAACAGGTGAAGTCATTGAAGTAGGTCGTGATGTCGAGTTTATAAAAAAAGGTGACTTGGTCTCTGTTCCTTTTAATATTGCCTGCGGACGTTGTCGCAGTTGTAAAGAACGTAATACAAATATATGTTTAAATGTCAATCCAGACCGTCCTGGTTCTGCTTATGGTTATGTGGATATGGGCGGATGGGTGGGCGGGCAATCCGAATATGTCATGGTTCCCTATGCAGACTTTCAGTTATTGAAGTTCCCAGATAAAGAGAAAGCAATGGAAAAAATTCTGGATTTAACGATGCTCTCCGATATTTTCCCAACAGGTTACCATGGTGCAGTTAGTGCTGGGGTTCGCCCGGGTTCAACGGTATATGTTGCCGGTGCAGGTCCGGTAGGTCTTGCTGCAGCGCATTCTGCTCAATTGCTAGGGGCAGCGGTTGTTATCGTCGGCGATTTGAATGCAGAGCGTCTAGCCCAAGCGAAAAGCTTTGGTTGTGAGACGATTAATCTGCGTGAGAATGGTGATTTGGCTGGACAAATTGATCAAATTTTGGGATCTCCTGAAGTAGATTCGGCGATAGATTGTGTTGGTTTTGAAGCGCATGGGCATGGGGAGGGGCATGGCGAAGCGCCAGCAACGGTATTGAACTCCATTATGGAAGTTACTCGTGCAGGCGGCAGCTTAGGAATTCCGGGACTTTATGTAACAGGGGATCCGGGTGCTGTGGATGAGGATTCGAAAATTGGAACATTGAAAATTCGTTTTGGTCTCGGTTGGGCGAAGTCCCACACGTTTGTGACAGGCCAAACGCCAGTTATGAAATACAACAGAGAATTAATGATGGCGATCATGAGCGGACGTGCACAAATTGCTAAAGCCGTGAATGCCACACTTATCTCATTAAATGATGCACCAAAAGCGTATCAAGATTTTGATCGCGGCGTTTCCCGGAAATTTGTTATAGATCCCCATGGCGTCGTTAAATAATGTAGTTTTTATCCAGATTGGGAGTATGTCGAAGAAGCTTAGGTTGAACAAGTAGATGCTGTAACTCCAATATTTCGATAGGAACTTCTTGCACGCTCCGCTTGGGGACGGGTGTAAGGAGTTCTTTTCCTTTTTCTACCCCCTTATTCCCTTTGTGTCCACTGCGAACGTGATCGGATAAATGCGAGGCACCTGATACACATCCTGAATGTAGTGTTCCTCTTGTCAGTATAGTACCGAATCACTTAGCACTGAAGAACAATATTTTTTCTTCCAGTTATTGACGTATTTCCGATTGAGTGATAATATCTAGCTAAAGTTAAAAGCTTTAAACTTTCGAGATGCTTGCAGTAGTTTGAATAACAACTTGAAAAACTAACCAATATTAGGACTTAATCATCAAACAGTTAGTCGTTCAAAATGTGATCTCACGGTTTTAACATTTTTTTTAGCCTGAAAGTTAAATGCTTTAAACTTTTAACGAAAAAGGTGGAGATGTTAGGGTGATTAAAACAAAAGGTTTGAAATTGCTGGTGTTTGTGTTAATTGTCAGTGTTCTATTTCCTACTCATTCATTAGGAGTTCAGGCAAGCCAACAAGCACCGTTCGGAACCGAGATCATTGTGCGGACCGTTAACCAATTTAGAAATGTAGCTGACGTAACGGCATTCATTCAAAAAGCTGTTCAGTACAATGTCGATATTATTAGTATGAACGTGAAGCAGGATGAAGACGATGAGGTGCCTTCTGGTCATGTATTCTATGACAGTGCGATTGCCCCGATTGCCGCCGGCTATGAGAATTTCGACGCGCTTTCGCATGTGATCACGCAGGCGCATCAGTATRGTATCAAAGTTCGTGCATGGATTCCCCAGTTCCATGATCAGGCAGCATTTCTTAAGGATCCAAGCTGGCAAATGCACGCTTTCGTTGACGGCAATGTAGTCCCTTTTACAGGCTCGAATGGCAGTGAATATTTCGTCAACCCGATCCATCCCGATGTTCAAGCCTATGAGCGCTCGATAATTGAAGAGGTTGTAAGCAACTATGATATAGATGGCGTGGTACTCGATTGGTTGAGATTTGACGATTACAACATGGATGTAAGCAGCTACACGGTTAACCTATACGAGAGTATTTACGGATTTTCTCCGCTCGATATTAACTTTAATGTGGATTCTAATCGCAGGAATGAATGGAATGAATGGAGAACGGATCAAATCGGCGGCTATGTGCAGGACGTTCGTGAAGACATCGATCAGATAAAAGCAGATATGGAGCTCGGTGTTTATATTTTACCGCCGGAATTTACAGAGGTTGGTCAGAATGTTGCGAAGTTCAAGGATGCGATTGATTTTGTTGCACCAATGGCTTATTTTGATGATTGGGAATTTAATACGGAATGGGTCTATGGCGCCAATGGGATTTTGTCAGATACATCGTCGTTTGCTGGCTCTGGAGTAACGATTGTTCCAACACTGGATAACGATTGGACAGTGAATGAATATCAGGAGGTATATGGCGGTATTAGAGATCACTTTCCACAAGTGACTCATCTCTCCTTCTTCTCCTATGGAGCTTGGGATGAGAACGTGCTAAGCGATATTAATTCGCGAAGGACCTGGCCTGTGGCACAAGACTATGCAGCGAATATTCCAACGGAATGGAAGGCAAGAAATATTGGCTTTAAGCCAGGTAGTGCTAGCTATAGCGGCGGGGTCTTCACATTGTCTGGCAACGCATCGGATATATGGGGCAATGAGGATCAATTAAACTACATCTATCAATCTCTGCAAGGGGATGGAGCGATTGTTGCTAGGGTTGCAGGAATGAATAATATGGATGGCTGGGCGAAAGCAGGCTTAATGATCCGTGAAACGCTTGCTGTGGATGCTAAACATGCGGACATGATCGTAACTCCTGTGAATGGAGCCGCATTTCAATACCGCGCAGCTAACCAAGGGAACACAGTCGATCATATTATAGCTGAAGCTCCTCCGTCGTGGTTAATGCTGGAGCGCAGCGGCAATCAGTTCACAGGCTCGATATCTACAGATGGGGAGAACTGGACCGCAGTGAGCAGCGCATCAATCGCAATGGGCAGTAATGTGTATATAGGTTTGGCACTGAGCAATTCGAGCAGCTCGGCCAATAGTCAAGCGATAATCGATCATGTCTCGCTTAGCGGCGCTTTGCCTGTACTGTGGAAAACCACGGATATTAACTCGACTACAGGAGCTGCCCATTTTCAGTCAGGAACTTATACTTTATCGAGCAGAGACACTGATATATGGGGAACCGCAGACAAAATGCGATACGCTTATCTTCCGTTAACCGGTAATGGATCGATTATCGCTAAGGTTTCCAATATGACAAATATGAACGGATGGGCAAAAGCGGGAGTCATGATTCGTGAGACTTTGGGTGCCAATGCGAGGCATGTCGACATGCTTATCACCCCTAGCAATGGAGCATCATTTCAATACAGGCAGGCAGCTGGAGGCGTAACAACGGACACTGTAACTGCCGCGTCCTTGCCTCGCTGGGTTAAGCTGGAGCGAATAAACAATCAATTCATTGGCTATATCTCCTCCAACGGGGTCAGCTGGACAGAGGTTGGCAGACGCACGTTGACCATGAACAGCGGAGCTTACATTGGGCTGGCTCTAAGCAATCCAGGCAGTTCTACCTCCAATCAGGCCTTGTTCAATGAGGTTAAGATTGTGCGTTAAGCAGCTATTTATAGGATACACAACGCTTAGCATCCATCCAGGATTGACACAATGCTGGATGGATGCTAGCATCACATTGAAATTAAAAGGATTTAACTTTAATACTTACTAAAAGGAGAACAACATTACAGTGAATATACATGATGTGGCAAAAAAATCCGGCTTATCTGTTGTAACGGTTTCCCGAGTCATCAATAATGCACCGTCTGTTCGTGAAAAGAACAGGGAGAAGGTATTAAAGGCGATGGAAGAATTGAATTATCAGCCCAACTCCGCTGCCCAAAGCCTGATTCGAGGAAAGACCGGAATTATTGGCATGACCATTATGAATCTTAACGATTCTTTTTACGATAGAGTGATTAAGGCAGCCAATCGGAAATTAGCAGAGCAAGGATACTTTCTAACCTTGTCTATATCGGAAAATGAGGGGGAAGGGGACACCAGCAATTTCTTATTTCAGAAGGACAGGGTGGATGGCATTATTGTCCTCTCCCCGATTGAAGAAGAAAGCTATATCGCCGAGTTGAAAAGAAAAAATATTCCTTTCGTTCTACTGGATAATCAAGAAGAGCATGAGGATGTATCGAGTGTGGTTGTAGACAATTATTTAGGTGGGTATGAGGCAACGAAGCACTTGATAGATCTAGGACATAAGGAGATTGCCCATATTGGGGGACCAACGCTGTTCTTGAGTGTCAAGGAGCGAAGAAGGGGGTACTTGCAAGCCTTGTCCGAAGCAGGCCTAACCCCATTTGCTATTGAGTATAGTCAGTTTACGGTAAGTGATGGTTACAAGGTAGCTAAGAAATGGATTAGAGATGACAGCCTGCCGACGGCCATATTCGCAGCAGATGACTTCATTGCACTTGGGGTTATCCATGCTCTAAGCGAAGAAGGGCTAAGTGTTCCTCATGATATTTCAGTCGTAGGTTATGATGATCAGGTGCTGGCTGCTGGGTTTTTCCCAAGATTAACGACTGTAAGGCAGCCTGAAGCACAATTAGGCACTATCGGTGTTGAACTGCTCCTGAAGCATATTAACGGCACGATTCAGGAAACGACGATCACCAAGCTTACGCCCCAATTATTAATTAGAGAATCAACGGCCTACTTGAGAAAAAATAACTCGATATAAATAGGAGTGACGATTTACTTGAAATACTATATGGGTATTGATGCAGGGGGAAGTAAAACCTATGCCCTCGTCGCTAATTCTGAGGGAACCATTCYGAGTGTAGGAAGTGGGGGAAACGGCAATCACCAAACAAATCGTGATCAAGCGGAAGATACCCTGCGTAGTGCAGTCTCAGATGCATTACGGCAAGCCCAATTAACCGTTGATCAAATCGAATTTGCTTGGTTTGGCTTAGCTGGTGCGGACAGAGAAAGCGACTATCGCATCTTAAGGCCAATCATTCAGAAGATGAATCTTCCGAATACAAATATTTCGTGTGATACAACAATAGCGCTTCGAGCAGGAACGAATCATCCATTTGGTGTTGTTCTTATCTGTGGAACAGGGGTGAATTGCTCGGGAATGAACAGAAAAGGCGAATCCTTTCAATGCGGGGGATTCGGCTATATGTTCGGCGACTTTGGCGGAGGGCAAGATTTGAGTATAGAGGTATTCCGCAGCGTAATGCGTGCCTGGGAGGGAAGAGAGGAAGAAACGAGCTTATCGAATTTGCTGATAAATAAATTAGGGTATGAAAGCGTCGAGGCGTTAAGGGATAATTTCCTTGATTACTCCAACTATTTGCCTGTCGAAGTTGCAAGATTGTTGTTCGATGCCGTGCAGCAAGGGGATGAAGTAGCGAGGCGTATCTTGGTAAAGCAGGGCGAAGAATTGGGTTTAGCGGCCGCAGCAACTATCAATCGATTAGCTATGAACGAGGAGAAATTCGATATTGTCTTGGCAGGCAGTATATTGACACGCGGCGATCAGGACGGGCTGCTGCGGAGTATTATTGAACGAAAGGCTAAGCAAGCAGCGCCGCGTTGTTCGATTACTATTTTAAATACAGAGCCGGTGGTTGGTGCTCTCATTCTAGCCATGGAGAGCAGTGGTGAGGAGGTATCACCCGATATTATGAATAGCTTAACCGAATTTAAGCTAAAAAATATTCGAAATATTCAAAATGTTCAAAAAACGATGTGAAAAATAATTATAGTGAGTGGGAATTATCTGTAATCGAATCATGCCAGCTATGCTCCTGATCAAATTTGGTGCCATTGAATCTTTCGTTTGCTGAAAGCGGTTCCATAGCATTGTTAGAACTATTCCTATCGGAAGGATGAACTGCAGCAGTAGCAGCAGTTAGAAGCGGATCGAACTAGTATTAATAGAGATATTAAATACCTATGTTGTCTGATTTATTTAATCTTGGCAAAGGAGCAAAAGGCGAATGAAAATCAACTCAAAGCCAACTAGACGCAGCCTATTTATGAAACAATGGGATCTTCAATCTATGGTTTTACCCGGAATCATTTTCGTATTTGTATTCAGTTATATTCCGATGTATGGGGTGTTAATGGCTTTTCAGCAATATGACATTTTCGCAGGGATTTGGGATAGCCGTTGGGTGGGATGGACTAATTTTCGGCTATTTTTTAATGCTCCGGAATTTTTTAATGTGCTGCGCAACACGATAGCTATCAGTTTTTTAAAGCTGCTCATTTCTTTCCCAGCACCGATTATTTTGGCTCTCATGCTTAATGAGATTCGAAATATGGCGTTTAAGCGCATCATTCAAACGGTTAGCTACCTGCCTTATTTTTTATCCTGGGTCATCGTATCCGGCTTCGTCGTCTCATTGTTATCGGTTGATAACGGTACAG
>NZ_JBFRDK010000037.1:0-43334 GCF_052113545.1 Paenibacillus sp. TAF43_2 | reverse complement strand
GCACAGTACTTGGCCATTAGTACAGTCGTTGATGCTGTTGATATTACCCAAAGCGTGTATAAGGATATCTGGCAGCTGCCGCCTTCACATTACATAATCGTTGAAAACGGTCGATTGAAGGTAACGAAGTATTTTTCACTTACAGTAGGCAAGAAGCTTCGATTCAAAAAGGATGAGCAATATGTTGAAGCCTTCCAAAACGTATTTCAAGAGGCTGTAAATGCTAGACTTCGAACGCATCGACAGGTGGGGTCGCAGCTAAGCGGAGGTTTGGATTCAGGGGCGGTAGTCGGCTTTGCCGCAAAAACTCTTCGACCCTTAAACAAGCAGATACATACCTATAGCTATATACCTCCAAATGAGTTTGACGATTATACGGCACGTAATTTAATTGCTAATGAAACGCCGTATATAAACTCAACGGTTCAATATGTCGGGGGGATTTCACCGAATTACCTTGATTTTGCAGATAGAAGCTCTTATTCAGAAATTGATTCTTGTCTAGATGTACTTGAGATGCCTTATAAATATTTTGCGAATTCCTTCTGGATTAGAGGCATATTTGAGAAGGCTGCCAAGCAGGATGTAGGCGTACTGCTAACGGGTGCTCGCGGCAATCTGACGATCTCTTGGGGAGATGCATTAACAAACTATTTGCTGCTCTTTAAACAATTAAGATGGATTCGGCTGCAAAATGAGTTGAAAGCCTACAGTTACAATATGGGGACTGGACGTGCTCACCTGTTGTCGCTAATGACCAAACAGGCTATGCCTATGCTTAATAGAAATAAGGCTCAAGTCGAAAATCCTTATAAACCTATCATTAATCCAGCGTTTGCTAATAGGACAAAAGTATTTGAAGAGCTCAGAGAACATGGTATGGATGAATCGGGCTGGTTTTCTAGCGGAAACATTTACAAATTAAGAAAACAGCATTTTGAAGATCCGATGCACTGGGTCTCATCGAACACAGTAAGTTCGAAATTTTCGTTACCGTACGGCTTGTTGAGCCGCGATCCCACAAATGACATTAGAGTCATCCGTTTCTGCTTATCAGTGCCGGAGGAACAGTTTGTTTATAAAGGCTATGACCGGGCGCTTATACGCCGAGCAACAGCTAATATCCTGCCTGATAAAGTAAGGCTTAATCAGCATATACGCGGCGTGCAAGGAGCGGATTGGATTCATCGAATGCGACCTGAATGGCAGTCATTTATGAGGGAAGCAGAAGAGATGAGCAATGATTCAAAGATTTCAGAATTTATTGATGTCGGTGTTATTAAGACGGCGCTAGCCAGGTTCAAGGATGTGATCCAGCCAGAGCTGGCTGGGGAAGCTGGACTGCGTGACTTGATGTGGAGCGTAATCGTTTATCGGTTTCTAAAACAAAATTTTTGAGAGGAGGTGAAATGAATGACTTTAAAACAATGGGTTAAGCCTGAATTGGAAGTTCTTGAAGTAAGCATGACAGAATTGCATTTGCGTGACGGGTATTATACGGATGCTACATATCCTGCGAATACTCCTAAACCAGATATTTTTTGGAAAAGCTAATCTAGTAATAATAGCAACATATGAAAGCCCCTATACGGAAGTGGTATAAGGGCTTTCATTTTTAATTGAAACAATATTGGAGTGGATAGGGTGCTGAACACAGGTGTAAAAAGCAAAACAATCTATACTGCTTTTGGATTAGCTATATCCAGTGAAATTCCATTCCATGAGCTCATGTCTATTAATGAGGGTCTTGATTCAATAGAACCTGAACTTGAAATTGTAGTTGATCCCTACTTAAAGCATGGTTTCAGCACTGGCTCTGTAGAATTTATCGTTGATCATGGAACTGTAACGTTCCAGATGCCCGATGCAGGAGTATTTCGAGTAAGCAACGGAAACCAAATCATTGTCTCACCTTATGCGAGTGCATACGAAGATATCATTCGATTGTACATTCTTGGTACGTGTATGGGGATTGTGCTGATGCAAAGGTCGTTATATCCGCTGCATGGCAGCGCCGTAGTCGTTAATGGGAAAGCATATGCCTTTGTTGGTGAATCTGGAGCTGGTAAATCCACTCTTGCTTCTGCTTTCGCCGAGCGTGGTCATACACTGCTCACTGATGATATTGTAGCCCTTTCTTTCACAGAGTCGGAACATTATCCGCTTGTAACGCCTTCTTATCCGCAGCAAAAGTTGTGGCAGCAGAGCCTGGATGCTTTGGGAATCAATCATACGGATTTACGTTCTATATATGGCCGGGAGACGRAGTATTGCGTAGGTATGGAGGATAAATATTGTTCCGTTCCGATGCGGCTTGCAGGCATATTTGAACTAGAGAAGACTGAGGAAGATGGAATAAGTATTCAAAAGGCAAGTAAGCTTGCCAGTTTGCAATTGCTTTTTCAGCACACGTACAGACAATTTTTGATTCCAAAACTATCAAAGACGAATTGGCATTTCAGTTTTTCCTCGAAGCTCGGAGAGCGGCTGCCAATTTATAGACTTAAGCGCTCGTCTAATGAGTTCTCGGCACCACAACTTGTTGATCTAATATTAAAAACCATAGTTATGGAGGAATAAATGATGAAAGCAGATACGAAAAGCCATTCATCGGAACAACCGAGTCGATTAGCATTATTAGGAGCAAATATCGTTCGAGATAATGATAATATCGTTAGCGATATGGGCGAGGAAAAAGTGATTTTAAGCGTAAAGAATGGTAAGTATTACAATCTCGGCATTATGGGCAGTCAAATATGGGAGTTTATTCAAGAGCCTATTCTTGTTGAACAGCTAATTGAACAATTAACTGAGCAGTATGACGTTGAGCATAACGTTTGTGAAGAGCAAGTGCTTCCATTTTTGCTGCATTTGTCAGAAGAAAAATTAATTCACATCCGAGTATAAGGTCAAGGTGCACCTATGGGAATGATAAGTAAATGCAAAACGTTCCTATCCCTGGATCGGAAGACGTTATTCTTTTTTATAGAAGCTGCTTTTTATATGGGTTTGATTAGATTTCAGCTGTTGTATTTTCCTTTTTCAAAACTAGCACCAACATTAGGAAGCTCTATGAAAGAAACGGACTCTACCTACATATTAAATAATCATGCCATACTTTCGAGAGTAAACAACGCGATTGAAGTCATGGGCAGAAATACGTTTTGGGAGACAAAGTGTTTGGTTCGAGCGATTACCGCTATGAAAATGCTGGAAAGACGCCAAATTGAGAGCACCTTGTATTTAGGAACAGCGAAGGACGAGTCTGGAAAGCTGATTGCCCATGCTTGGCTGCGGAGCGGTTCCTTGTACGTTACAGGTGAAGAAGAGATGAGCCGATTTACCGTAACGGGTAAGTTCGCTAAGTTCATTCAATGAATAGGAATGGAAAGTGATGAGGCAATGAATCACATCATATATTTCACAAAAAAACTACATAGCTATGCGGGAAAGATGCTTTATTTCAACTTATTTGGAATGATGATCATTGGTTTGTTAGATGGCGCCGGAATGCTGTTATTAGTCCCGTTATTATCCGTTATCGGAATTATTGATTTCCAAATTCACTCCATACCTGGATTGGGATTTTTCGAATTTTTGCAAAATATGCCAAAGCTGCAAGCCTTAATGATCATCCTTTCAGTATATTTAACGTTAGTTATCGGTCAAAGTGTTGTCAGCCGTATGCTTAGCATTCGTGAAACACGAATTTTGACTGGTTATATTAACAGTGTAAGGTTAGAAATATATCGAACATTACTGCAGACACATTGGACCTTCTTTATACGAAAACGAAAAACGGATCTAATCGCCGCTTTAACGGATCAATTAGGGCGTGTGACTAATGGCGCTTACCTTGTTCTTCAATTTATGGCATCATTAATTTTTACGATGATTCAGATTGGAATTGCGTTTGTAATTTCAGTTAAGATGACCTTATTTGTCCTTGGCTTTGGGCTCATTGTCATTTTTCTATCTCGTCGATTCATTAAACAGTCACAGCAGCTTGGAAGTACGGCGATCGATCTTTATCAAGGTTATATGGCCGGTATCACGGATCACTTCAATGGGATGAAAGATATTAAAAGCAATTCACTGGAGATTTCGCGTTATCGCTGGATGCAGGACTGGACTCGAAAACAAGCGGATGAGCGAATTAGCAGCAGTAAAATAAGAAATAATTCTCAGCTTGTTTATAAACTGACCTCTTCACTTATGATTGCTGTATTTATTTTGTTCTCGGTAACGATGTTCCAGCAAGAAGGCGCTTATTTATTGCTAATTATCGCCATGTTTGCGCGACTGTGGCCGAGATTCACTGGCATTCAATCTAATGTAGAATTAATTGCTTCATCCATGCCTGCTTTCAAAACGTTAATGGATCTACAGGAAGAATGTTTGAAAGCGCAGGAAGTAGCAGATGTCATGTTATACGAAAAAGATAAGGATGAGAGCGTTAGACTCAAACACCAGCTCGAATGCCGCCATGTCTATTTTCGGTATGACGAGGAGCAGCTGGATTACACGCTGGAAGCTATTAATTTGAGCATCCCTGCTAATGGCATGACCGCCATTGTTGGACAGTCAGGTGCAGGGAAAAGCACTTTAATCGATCTAATGATGGGACTCATGAAGCCAGAACTTGGTCATGTGCTTATTGACGGCAAGACGCTTACAGATGAGGATCTGTTGTCGTTAAGAAGATCAATCAGTTATGTCCCGCAGGAGCCGTTTCTGTTCCATGGGACGATTAGAGATAACTTGATATTAATCGATCCGAATGCGACGGAAGATCAAATATGGGAAGCGATGGAGTTCTCTTCTGCAGCTGAATTTGTTCGCAAGCTTCCGGATGGCATCGATACGATTATTGGTGATCGTGGAATACGTTTATCAGGCGGGGAGCGTCAGAGACTCGTTTTGGCTAGAGCCATATTAAGAAAGCCATCTATCCTTATTTTGGATGAGGCTACAAGTGCACTAGACAGCTTGAACGAGACAAAAATTCAAGAAGCTATAGAGCGGCTTAAGGGAAAAATGACCGTTATCGTCGTTGCTCATCGCCTATCGACCATTCGGAATGCAGATCAGGTTATTGTGTTGGAAAATGGGAAAATCGTGCAAACCGGCCATTTCATCATGCTCGCTGAGGATAAAAAAGGACTGTTCAGCCGTTTGTTAGGCAACCAGCTGCAAGTAGCTTTATAGTCGTAACTTTACTATACTAATTAGAGTAGTAAAGTTCATGACAGGGACAGGCATTTACTCCTTGGGATAGATTAACTCAGAATTGGTTTCAATGATTAGGAGGACACATTTGGCTATTATACTAACGCTCGGAATAACCGTGCTTCTCTTGTACCTGCTCTTTATCTTCCCAACCCAGTGGTTGAAAATCGAAAAAATTACACATCCCATTGGCATTAACAAACGCATATTGCAAATTAGCGATTTGCATGTAGACAGGCTGCGCATAAGCGCAAAGCGAATTCAGCATGTCATTGCCTCCGTGCAGCCTGACTACATTTTTCTGACCGGCGATTATACGTATAAAGAACACTATTTGACGCGGGTAGGCTATTACCTTAAAGCTATTGCAGACAGCGGAATACCTGTCTATGCAGTGCTCGGAAACCATGATTATGAGCTTCCTCGTTTAAAGAAATTGCTCGATCTATTTGGCGTTTATGGCATTCAGGTGCTGCGTAACGAGAATGTTATGCTCGATGATTTTCAGCTTGTCGGAATTGACGATGACTGCTCTCATCATAGCCGAATCTTACCTTCATTTAGAGGTATTGATGATAGCAAGCCTGTCGTCATTATGACGCATGATCCTAATGTCGTTCTAAAAATTAATCGCCCTTTTCAATATTTAATGGCCGGTCATCTGCATGGGAAGCAGCTGAACGTGCCGTTCTTTTTTGCATTAAAGCCAAAGGGCCCGTTGTCCGTGAAAGGAATCTACAAAGGCCTTCATCATAATAAAGATGGCTCCTTTTACATTTCCAAAGGCATCGGTCAAGCAGGCGTTAACGCAAGGTTTATGGTCAGAAGCGAGATTACGATTCATGACCTATAATCAATGAACCAGAGATGCATCTAGTCATCATCGGTATTTCTGCGGCTGGCCTCGCGAAAGGCAGCTGGAGGAATGCCTTTGGCTTCGGCAAACGTTCGGGAGAAATAATGTACGGATGAGAAGCCGCAGCGCTCAGCGATGGTTTTAATCGGCGTTGCTGTTTGTGATAGCAGCTGCTCCGCCACGCGGACTCGCTCATGTCTAACAAGCATGGAGAACGATTCATGAACGCTTTGCGAAAAAAGTCTAGATAGATGGCGCTCCGACACATTAATGTAGCGGGCAACCTCCGATAAGCTCAAATTAGCGCCTAAATTATCGCGTATGTACAGCTTTGCGCGGCTAATGAGGATAGCTGCATTGGAAGCGGGCAAAATGATTTCTGTACTTTTGTTCCTCCCGCCTACAATTGTAGGAAACGTTAGGATCAAGGCATGTGCCAGCTGATTCAGCAAGGCGATTGGCACAGCGAACATTTCTTCGCTTGGAATGAGCAGCGATTTCCAAATTTGAGCTGTTGGAGAATGCTGCTGGTTTTCCATCCAAATCGGGCCGCTGTTTAAAGACTGATTGTAATATTCGAATTCATCCGGCTTAGAAAGCTTCTCATCGAGCTCGTAGGCAACATATAATAAATCCAATTGATCTACATCTCTAATTTGATGACGGATATTTGGCCGCGAGCAAAAAAGCACGCCTTCATGCAGAGGATAAGCCGTTCCGCCCTCCTCATAAATTCCCGTACCTCCAGCCACGTAACAAACCTCAAAAAAAGAATGCTTATGAACAGCATTTGCAACTAGCTTTGGTACCGCTCCCCAATAATAAACATGGATGGTCAAGCTCTCACCTTGCAGCAATCTTGCATATCGATTTAAGCGTTCTTCGCTTTTTGACCAAACGTACATATGAACGATCAGCTCCTATGGCGTAATAATGCAAAATTATGTCGTTAACAGGTAAATACGATTGCACTATATCCTATCTATAATTAAACCATATTCACATTAATTATACGATAAGGGGAATGAACATGATTACTAATGAAGATGTGCAATTTTATAAAGAAAATGGTTACTTGCTTGTTAGAGGCGTGTTTAACAATGAGGAAGTAGTAGAGATGAGAGCGGCTGTTGAGCGGGTTATTCAACGAGCGGCGCTTGCTCAGGCAGATCATAACCACGCATGGCAAGGAGATTTTCTCCCGCCAGAGCAGCTTAAGAAGCTCGTTCTAAAAGGCTTCCATGATGTGCATTATCATGATGCCTCCTTTACTAAGGCAGTCATTCATCCGAATATGGTATCCGTACTGAATGGAATCATCGGTCCCAATGTACAGCTTCATCACTCCAAAATGCTTGTGAAGCCGCCTGCGAATGGAGCAGCATTTCCTATGCATCAGGATTATCCGTATTTCCCTCATAACGACCATTCGATGCTTGCTGCAAGCGTTCATCTTGATGATGCCGATTCAGAAAATGGCTGCTTAGCGGTTATCCCTGGTTCTCATTTGGAAGGACCGCTGAATCATGTGGGAAGACATTATCTCAACCATAAGGAATATCCAATTTCATCTGGTACGCTTTGCCCGGCGAAAGCAGGGGATGTGCTGTTCTTCAACTATTTGACGATTCATGGATCGGATGTTAACCGCAGTGACAGAACGAGAAGAAACGTTTTGTTCCAATATCGTGATGCAGCCGACAAGCCTTCTGTAAATACTCATTTTGATTGGGGCATGGGCCTTATGGTTAGCGGAGAAAATCTTGATTTCAACAATGTTAAACCAAAATTTGAAATTACGGAGTAACTTATTATACTGAAGTTACGCCACAAAGAGACGTATACAACCAGATTCAAAAGGTTGTTGTACGTCTCTTTTTTGTGCGAAGCAATACTTGAAAGAGCCCTATATATTTATAGTATCGAAACTCAAAAAAACTAAACGAATATTTCTCTGGAAACTGTGGGAAAATCATATTGACATAAGTTTGAGAACGATGATATATTTGTTTCTGCAAAGTAGAGTATTCTTATCGGAATTAAAATGAATATGATTTTAAGAGTTAATTTTTGCTATTAATCATAATGTGTGGACAGAAAGGATGATTGTTGTATTATGGAAAATAATTTATTGACAGCGATTGAAACAAACTGGATCAGTTTAGTTGTATCAGCAATAATACTTGGCGGTCTTTATTTTATGGCCAAAAAACGTGTAAGCTTCGGAACGAGGGTATTGGTCGCACTTGGCCTTGGCCTTGTGGCAGGAATCATTTTTAACAACTTTAAACTAGATACTGAGGGCGTAGGTACGATTGGCTCCATCTACATTAATTTAATTAAGATGATCGTTATTCCGCTCGTATTTGTTCTCGTTATTAACAGTATTATCTCGATTACGAATCTTGAGTTTCTACGCAAGCTTAGCGTTAAGACAATCAGTTGGTTTCTTGCAACGACAGGTGTAGCCGCAATTATCGGACTTCTAGTAGCATCTGCTATTAATCCGGGTGCAGGCTTTGAGCTTAAAACACCTGAAAATTTTGAAGCGCGTGAAGTTCCAAGCTTTTTCAAAGTGATATTGGATCAAGTGCCGTCGAATCCGATTAACGATGCTGCAGAGGGTAAAGTAGTGCCTATTCTTATTTTCGCACTATTCATTGCTATCGCAATCGTTAAGGTAGGAGCAAAAAATCCAGATTCTGTTCAACCGTTCAAAGCGTTCATTCAATCGGCAACCGTAATTATGCACCAGGTTGTTAAGTTCGTTCTTCGCTTTACACCGTATGGTGTGTATGCCTTGATTGCAGTTATGGCTGCTAGATATGGTTGGGAAACACTCGAACCGCTTGCTATGTTAATTCTTGTAACTTATATCGCATTGCTCTTGCATTTTGTATTTGTCTTTGGCGGCCTTGTATCTTTTGTCGCTAAGGTTAATCCTTTGAAGTTTTTCAAAAAAGCATATCCTACGGTAGCCGTAGCGTTCACAACACGCAGCAGCTTTGCAACGCTTCCGGTCAATCTTGAAGTTATTACGAAGCGCCTTCGCATTTCACCAAAAATCGCGAGCTTTGTAGCACCGCTTGGCGCTACAATGAACTTTAACGGCTGCGGCGGGGTTTGGCCGGCTGTTGTAGCGGTATTCATCTCACAAGTTTACGGTGTATCGCTTACTGCAACAGATTATGTGCTTATCGTACTTGTTAGCGTAATCTCATCAATCGGTGTAGCGGGCGTACCAGGTCCAGCTTCCATTTCGACAACAGTTGTATTGACAGCAGTTGGACTACCGCTAGAAGGTATTGCACTCGTTGTTGCTGTTGAATCTTTAATTGATATGGGTCGTACGGCTGTTAATGCTACGGGTACTACGGTTACTGCATTGCTTGTAGCAGATTCCGAAGGCGAATTCGATCGTGAAGCATTCAACCGCGGTGACGAAGATGACCTAGAGCTTAATCCTGCATAAATCAACCTATAAATAAGCTTGGAAAAAAGCCCTTGGAAACACGTGATATGACGTGTTATCCAAGGGCTTTGTTTAAATATAAGAAAGTATATAATTTTCTCATACTTATCTTATATTTCACCGTCAAAACTACTTCAGCGTCTAAGGACGCCTAAGGCGTTTTTGCTTGGTTTAAGGTTCATCATGTACTTCAGGAAAATCATGGTCGTATTCATCTTCACCCGGATAGTCACGAGGCAATCCTGCATGAAGCGCTCGATTCTCATAAGCGAAGCGATTGGATGGTCGCTGATCCACTCTCCAAGGCGTACTTTTTCCTAGCGATTCCATCAGCAGATCAGAGCCATACGGTCCATCCGGAAACTCCTCCGGAATGAGATCGTTGCGCTGCGATTCTACTGTTGATACATCTGTATAGGGCTGGCGATTTTCAGGAACAAATCGATCCATCAGCAGACTCCTCTCAAATGGTATTAGTTTACCATTTCAGTGTACCCTGATTAATCGGTAAAATGCACCGTTCCAACAACAAAGTATAAGAATTGAGCGAGCTCAGCCGCTTCTTCTTCTGTCAGCTTAAACGTATGTTCAAGATAACCTTCCTCTTCAAGGTCATCAGGACCGATAATCGCTGTTTTGCCAAATTGAAGGTCAGTAATTAGTTTTTTGCCGTAAAAACGGCTAGTGGAAGTAATAGCAAGGTCGAATCGCTTCAAGCTAGGTCCAATAAAAGTGACGTATCTTGTTGACGTTTCTTCCGTGGAATCGGACATAAAATCAAAATCAGGCAACAGCATAAAGTATAGCCTCCAATTCATTAATACAATCATTATACAATATTATGTTCTGCTTTGGCTTATTGCAGTTTATACAAGCTATGGTACATTAGTAATAGCAGTGCCATCAGGAGGGATACAATGATATGAACTACAATTCCGAATCGACGCGTGATGCAAAAGGATCTATTCGTGACTATGTATATGATAAGCTGAAATCAGATATATTGGATTTGAAACTGGAGCCGGGCCGTTTTATTTCAGAAAAAGATATAATTGAAATGCTGAAGGTTAGCAGAACACCCATTAGAGAGGCATTCGTTAAGCTTTCGCAAGAGGGGCTTATTGAAACGATACCCCAGCGAGGTTCATTTATTTCTCTCATTGATCTGGATATGGTGGAAGAGTCACGCTTCGTGCGGGAAACGCTGGAAAGTACGATCGTCAGGCTGGCATGCGAGCAGCTTAAAGCTGAACAAGTGCTGCAGCTGCTAAATTTGATTGCCCTGCAAGAGCTCTGTATCGAAGAAAAAAACTATAAGCGATTGTTTGAGCTCGACGACGAGTTTCACAAAACGATTATTATTGGATGTGGGAAGCTCCGCACATGGAAGCTGCTTCAGGAGCTTAGCGCCCATTACCAGAGGGTGAGGATGCTGCGCCTTGCTGCAAACGATGATTGGCATATCATTTTGAGCCAGCACCGTGCAATCGTAGCGGCAATTAAGGACAAGGACACAGATGCAGCGGAAAAAGTGATGCATGAGCATTTGAATCGATTTCAACTGGAGAAGGATGAGCTGAAAGAGAAACATCCCGCGTATTTTAAGTAATCATGTACAACGAAACGGCAGGCAGCCTCATAGGAGGTGTCGGCTGTTTTTTTGATTTTGCTGTATATATTCATATAAAAAAGCATATGCACTTGTCTGAATTAATTGTATACTAGTATTATCAGTTAAGAAAAATGACTAAGGAGATGGAATTATATGATTCGTGTTGCGATTATTGGAACCGGCTCTATATCGTCTGCTCATATCGAAGCTTATCTGGCACTTGGGAACCGCTGCAGTATTGTTGCTTTATACGATATTCATGATGCAAGCGCGCAGGACAAAAAAAAGAAGTATCAATTGAATTGTGAAATTGTAAACGATTACAATAATTTGCTGTCGCGTGATGATATCGATTTGGTTTCGATTTGCACACCGCCCTATACACACGCTGATTTTTCCGTAGACTTCCTGCAAGCAGGAAAACATGTCATTGTCGAGAAGCCAATGGCATCTTCGTTGGCTGAATGCGATAGAATGAACGAAGCCGCGGTAGCATCAGGAAAAATTCTTTCTGTCATAAGCCAGAATCGATTTGGCGATGCGGTCATGAAACTTAAGAGCGTGCTTGATTCTGGGCTTGCAGGACGAATCGTGCATGCGCAGGTTGATTCCTTTTGGTGGCGAGGGTATACATATTACGATTTGTGGTGGCGCGGAACTTGGGAGAAGGAAGGCGGAGGCTGCACGCTAAATCATGCTGTTCATCATATCGATATGTTCCAATGGATGATGGGTATGCCGGATAAAGTGACGGCCATTATGGCTAATACTTCCCATGATAATGCAGAAGTTGAGGATTTGTCGGTAGCGATTTTGTCCTATCCGCGTGCGATTGCTCAAATCACAAGCTCCGTCGTTCATCACGGACAAGAGCAAAAGCTTATTTTCCAAGGTGAGAAAGCGCGAGTATCGATGCCATGGCAGGTAACCGCTTCATCTGCACAGGAGAACGGTTTTCCTATAGAAAACCCGGAATTGGAGCGGCAAATTGCAGCTGTTGCAGATGGTACAGCTTCCTTAACCTATGTAGGGCACAAAGGTCAGCTGGATAATGTTATAACCGCGATTGAAAACGGCAGCAGTGAAGTACTCGTAACGGGAGTGGAAGGAAGAAAAACGCTTGAGCTTATTACTGCTATTTATCAAGCTTCCAGCACAGGGACAACTGTTGAGCTGCCTATTCGACCAGACAGCCCTTTTTATACACGGGAAGGGATTATGGCATCAGCGACCCACTTCTATGAGAAGAAAAACTCCGTTGCAGCGTTCAGCAGCAATCAAATTACGGTAAGCGGAGAAAGCAAATAGGAGGGGATCCGATATGACGTTCGACGAATCGCTGCAGCTTTCCATTCATGCAGGTACTCCGCTCCCAGCCGTTGTTCGAGTAGAAATGGAAGAAACGACGTTTAAGCGGCTTTTGGAATGGTCTGGAAATTGTAACCTATACGCACTTCATGGACGAAGGCATAATCAACAACTGCACGGAGGAGGCCGCGTATTCGCGGTTTCTTTCCTTTGCAGGAAGAGGTTGGCTAGAAGCAGAAACTAGAAACATCTTTCTAATTGTAAGCGCTTCATAAATGGACGGGAGGTTGGTTCATTTGAAGATGAACTGGTATTACCGGATGATGCTGTCGTATACACCGATATTTTTCTTTGTTATTTCATCAGTTATCTTTTTGTTTTTTTCAACGTTAAATAATTCGTCTGAGAAAAAGTATTTGGAAACGAATCAAGCGATCGTGGAGCAGACGATGCAAAATGTGGACGCGAGCTTGCAACTGATTGAGCGCAATGTTGTTAGGGAAATGCAGACGGACAAAACGCTGCAAGCTTTTTTTAATGAAAAGCCCAAGTCATTGTATGATTACTTCGTAATTCAAAAAAAGTTAGTTGAAATATCCTCATCTTTGCCGTTCGTTAATTCCATTTATATTTACAGTGATCATACTGGAAAAGTATTATCCGAAGCAGGGATGGTCAAGCTCGAGGCGTTTAAGGACAAACCTTTTTTCGATTCGCATCAATCAAGATCGGCTGCAATGGGCTGGACGAGCCCAAGAGAGTATAGTGAATCTATCCTTGACGATTCCACTCGCAAGGTTGTTTCACTGGTAAAGGCTTACCCATTCGCGTCTGATAAGCAGGGAGCGGTGGTCGTCAATCTTAATGTAAGCTCCATCATCGATTTTATGAATCAATTCAATGGATACGGCGGCACGATTCAACTTCTAGATTGGGAGAAGAAGCCGTTTGAGTCCACTCTGCCTTCTGCCAAGGAAGGCGGTATTTATGCCAGCTCCCCATACACCGGTTGGCAATTCTATGCAGGCAGCGTGCATGCCAACGAATTTTCCGCCCTCTCTTTGTTTTCCAACATTTGGTTTATTATCGTATTTATCATCATCATACTTGCCTTAGTATGGTTTACCTTTATTACGCATGTCTCTTACAAGCCGATCCAGACCATCATGGGTAAAATCGACGGATATGCGGCTCGCAAAAGCCAAGAGCTTGGCATTAAGATGCCCCGAAACGAGTTCAAATTCATCGAAACCGCCATTGATCATTTATTAAAAAAATCAATTGATTATGAGCATCTGCATAAAGAGGATTTGCTGCTCCGTCAACGGAACCTCCTTCAGGAGCTGCTTGTTGGACGATCCATGCTGACCGATCAGGAATGGAAAAAGCAGGCATCGGCACTAGGCTTGCCGCATTCCTATGAATGGCTTGGCGTCATTGCTATAGAAATTGACCATTTTGCCGCATTTACCCATAAATATAAAGCCAGTGATCAAAGCCTGCTGAAATTCCTTATTGAGTCCGCTTTTCGAGAGCTTATGCAGCAGAAGGAATTGCAGATCCAACACGTATGGACAGAGCCTCAGCGAATGGCTTTTGTTGTCCTTCTACAGCAAAGCTCAGAGTCTATTCAAGATAGGCTGGTACAGGTATGCGAGGATTTCCGCAAGTGGATGAACGAGCATTTGGAGTTAACCGTATCTTGCGGAATTGGGGACTTCGTCCATTCGATTCATGATATTGCTGCCGCTTACCGCAGCGCTGCTGAGAATGTATCCTACAAAGCTGTTTTTGGGACAAACAGCGTAATTGACAACCGGTTAAGATGTACAAAACAAACAGGTGAGACACTCCTTTGCTTTCAATCCATATTGGAGCTGTCACGCTCTTGCCGGATGGACGACGGGCAGTGGGAGATTAAGCTGGGCCGAATTTTTCTTAAGTTGAAAGGAATGTTAATCTCTCGCGCGGATATTGAAGCGTTCATTCATAATCTAATCCGCCAGCTAGAGAAAGATATGGAAGCATTGCCAAGTGATATCGAGACGATATGGAGCAGCGAATACCGAAGCAGGTTCAGGCAAATCGCCGAGCATGCTGAAACGATCGACGAGCTTGAGATTCAGCTTGCGGCTGTTTTGACTGAACTTGCGGGCGATAGGGATAAGAAAAGGCTGAATGGCAAAAATCATACGATCGCCCTCCAAACGAAGGAATACATCGACCAGCATTACACTGATCCGAGCTTGTCTCTCGTTCAAGTCAGCGAGAAGCTTGGTTTAAGCGCGAGAAGCGTTAGTCATTTGTTTAAAGAGGAGCATGGTGAAAATTTTATCGATTATTTGCTTAAGGTAAGATTCGCACATGCGAAAAACATGCTGCTTGAAACAGATGAGCCTATCCAATGGATTGCAGAACAGGTGGGCTATACACACGTCATTTCCTTCCACCGCGCTTTCAAAAAATTGTTTAATCTACCGCCAGGTGAATATCGAACCATTTATCGGTTAAACGAATGAATGGCAACAAATCTGCCGAATTAATCGGCAGATTTTCTTTTTACTTCCGTAAAGGTTAATCGTCGGAAAATGGTAAAGTCCGCGTGAATAGCGGGATTTCCGATTATGCTAAGCCTCTGATTCTTGTTAATATCCGATTTCTTAATCGCGTGTTACATTTGGAACCAAGCCGAAATATTTGCTTCCAATAAGAGTCAGGAGGTCATCCATGCAGATTGCAACGGAACGTCAGAGGAAGGTCAAAACCGTGCCGCGCGTTCGTATGAAAGCGCTGTACAGGGATTGGCAGTTATACCTGCTGCTGATTCTGCCCTTGGCGTATTTTATTATTTTTAAGTACACACCAATGCTGGGCGTCGTCATTGCATTTAAGGACTACAACATGTTTCAAGGCATTTTAGCAAGCCCCTGGGTCGGTTTCGAAACGTTCCGGGAAGTATTTCAGATGGATGGTTTTTACAATGCGCTCCGCAACACCTTTCTACTCAATTTCTTGGATCTTGTCGTAAGTTTTCCGATTCCAATCGCACTAGCGATACTGTTAAATGAGCTTCGTATAAAATGGTTCAAAAAAGGCGTACAGACGATTCTTTATTTGCCTCATTTTATATCATGGGTCATCATCGGCGGGATGGCCATTCAGCTGCTGGCGACCAATAACGGTATTGTCAACAATCTGCTGAAGTCGTTAGGAATGAAGGTCATTCCTTTCCTTACGGAGCCTGTTTACTGGGTGCTTACATATTTAGGCATAGGTATTTGGCAGAGTGCCGGGTGGGGAACGATCATTTATCTCGCTGCTTTAACGGGAATTAACAAGGATCTTTACGAAGCTGCAGATGTAGATGGTGCAAGCCGAATGCGTAAAATCTGGCACATCACGCTGCCGGGCATCAAGCCGACAATTATCATTCTACTCATTATTAATATTGGACATATGGCCAGCATTGGATTTGATAGACCGTTTGTACTTAGCAATCCTCTCGTCACCGATGTGTCTGAGGTTATAAGCACGTATGTATACAAAATCGGAATTCAGTCCGCACGGTATACAATAGCAACGGCTATCGGTCTGTTCCAAGCGGTTGTAGGTCTTATTTTCCTGCTGTCGGCCGATTATATTTCCAGAAAAGTTAACGATCAAGGCATTTGGTAGGAGGGCAGATATGAGAGCGTATGGAAATGACAAAATCGTAGATGCAATGATCATGGTCGTAATCATAACGGCGGGGCTCTTCTGCCTGCTGCCGCTGCTTCATATTTTTGCCTTATCTTTAAGCGCCAACGGGCCGATTTTATCAGGAAAAGTTACGATACTCCCCGTAGAAATCGATTTTTCTGCTTACAAGGCTGTTTTCGGCAATGCAGCGATGATCCATTCCTTGCTTTTTACAATTGGACTAGTTGTTTTGTTCACGGCTATAGCGATGCTGATGACCATTATGGCAGCCTATCCCTTGACGAAGCCTAACCTAAAGGGAAGAAACTTTTTTCTTCTCCTTATCGTCCTGACGATGTTTTTCAGCGGAGGCATGATACCGGAATATTTGCTCGTAAAAAATTTGCATTTGCTTGATTCGATCTGGGCGCTCATTTTGCCGGGGATGGTTAATGCCTTTTATTTGCTCATCATAAAGACCTTTTTCTCCTCCATTCCAGTAGAGCTGGAAGAGTCGGCGCGGATGGACGGAGCCAACCATTTTAAAATATTGTGGCATGTCGTCCTGCCGCTGTCGCTTCCGGTCATGGCCACGCTTAGCTTGTTTTACGCAGTGGGAAGGTGGAACGGATTTATGGATGCCTTATTGTACATTACCAAATCGGAGCTTTATCCACTTCAATTGAAGCTGTACGAAATGGTCATCAACAGCCAGGTTAACGATATGGCGATAGCAGAGGGACTTAATGCCTCGGTACCGATACCGGAAAGCCTTAAAGCTGCCTCGATCATGTTCGCAACCATTCCCATTTTGCTMGTATACCCGGCGCTTCAGCGTTACTTTATTTCGGGTATGATGATCGGTGCCGTCAAAGGCTGATAGTCACTCCCGGACAGGCTGGAGCCGAAAGCTCCCGTTTCATGGAGTTGCTATAGATTTAAAAAATGATTAAAGGGAGTTGAATGCGTTGAGGAGAGCAAGGCGTAAATTCACGATAATCTTTATGGCAGTGCTGTTGATCACATCCATGCTGTCTGCGTGCAGCAGCGGAAACGGAAATAAGGAGCCTGTCAAAGAAAAGGAAGCTGCAAGCAATAAACCGAGCAATTCAGGCTCTGAAGCAACCGAGAAGCCGAAGGGAGATCCAATTAAGCTTCGAATCGAGCTGTTTGACCGAAACAATACACCGGCAGGCGCTCCGAAAATTACCGACAACGATATGACAAAATACATTCAGAAAAATTTTGGTGAACCGAATAATATTACTGTCGAATTCGTTACGGTTCCTCGCTCAGAGGAGGTAGACAAGCTGAACGTGCTTATGGCTGCGAATCAGGCTCCTGACATCGTATTTACTTATGATCAGCCGACGGTACAGCAATACGTAAAAAACGGCGGTCTGACAGATCTTGGTCCGCTGCTGGATGCGCATGGACAAAAGTTGAAGGAAGTATTGGGTGAGGAGCTGCTCAGCTACGGTGTATTCGATGGCAAGCAGTATACGATTCCTGCTAAGCGCGTTCTTCAGCCTCAGAGCTCGACTTTTATCCGGCAGGATTGGTTGGATGAGCTCGGGTTGCCGCTGCCGAAAACAACGGAGCAGTTCTATGAGACGATGAAGGCTTTTAAAGAGAAAAAGCCTGGCAAATCCGGTGATAAAGCGATTCCGTATGGTCAGATCGACTATTTCCATATGCATCCGATTCAATATTCGTTCTGGGAATGGGACAAAATCACAGATGAGGATCTCTATGCATCAGCGGAGTGGCTCATTCCGGGCAATAAGGAAGCGTACCGCTTCTTGAATAAGATGTACAACGAGGGACTTATGGATCCGGATTTTCCGCTCCATATGGGCAAGGATACGCAGCAGTTTCAGAAGAACCTGCTGAACGGGTATATTGGTTCAGCAACAACAAATACCAACGAGCCGGTTTATATGGGCTATTATGCCGAGCTGCAAAAGAATGATCCGAATGCAAAGCTGGCGTTAATCGACCCGTTCACAAGCGCGGACGGCAAGACACCAAAGCCTATTTATTCGCCTAATGGCATATACATCATGGTACCAAAAGCAAGTAAAAATGCTGAAGCGGCCATTAAATATTTGAATTGGATGGCTGAAACGGACAATATAATTGCCCTTCAGAACGGTACGGAAGGCGTAACTTATGAGATGAAGGATGGCGTGCCAATCACGCTTGATAACGATCAGGCGAAGCAGACTTTATATAACTATTTTGATTACTGTATCATTCTTAACGGAAAATATGTCAGTACAACTGATGAGCTGCTGAACATTACGGCAAATGCGTCCGATCCGAATTTCAAGGATTTTACGGTGGAAAGCATCGCGACTGGATCGAAGGATGGAATCATTAAACCTCGTGTGGTGACGCCGATTCAAGCGGAGATCAAGTACGCTACAACGCTGAAGGAAAAGGACGACGAAATATTTGTTAAAGTGTTAACCGCGAAACCAGCGGATTTTGACAAGGTTTACGATAAGGAAGTAGCGGATTATATGAAAATTGGCGGCAAGGAAGTAATGGAAGAGAAGCGAGCAGCGTTTAAAGCTGAGAATCCGTAAGGAGAAAAAAGAACGGCTACCCTCCATTAAGGAGTGGTGGCCGTTCTTTTTCAATTACGATGAGAAAAAACGCTATACAGCTGGCATATAAATTTTAAAGCTGCCGCTAAGCGCAAGCATGGCAAACAGATAGAGGCAGTTGTCGTAATAGCGTCGGTCGCCTGTATTACTCCCCTTATATTAAATTTTCACTGCATGGAAATGTCTGAGAAATTGACTTCACCAAAACTTTACCTTGTATCGTTCAGAGTTCCTACCCTATAAAGTTTATAGAGTACTGTAATTATTAAAGGTTTGGTCTTATGAAGGAAGTTTGAGAGCATGATTTTGCAGCAACAAAATGCTTGTAATAAAGAAATCAATATGATAGCATGAAAGCAATCGAATCATTAAACGTGAGGAAGCACCTCCTTTGCCGCAGGCAGAGGAGGTGCTTTTTGTTGTTTTCCGACATTCTCCCTAATTGTTCGGACGCTTTCCTTGCCTTCAACCGATTCGCGACCACATCTATTTATTGGAGGAATGAGAAACATGCAAATCGTATTTTTGAACACGTTCGAGAAGCTTGGAGAAGGCCAGCGCATTGATAGCGCGCAGCTATCTATCTGTGAGAAACAAGGCATTTGGGCAGTGCTGTGGGTGGAGCTGAATGAGGAGAGCGAAGATCCGATCACTTGGTTTGAAGGAACGTCATGGGAGGAAATGATTGTGGCATTCCGTCATGGCATTGCAAGGGTCATGGGGGAAGGGTACGCGCCTATTATCGATGGCATGCTGGACGATCGCCGTTCTACAACTGGCAGCTTCGTAACTATGCTTCAATGCTATGGCGAGCTTCATGCCAATCAAGAACTTTTTCAGAAGCTTCGTGAATGGCGGCGTACGAAAGCAATTGCTGAGAAGCGTTCGGCTTATCTTGTCGCTACTAATCGCATGTTGTGGATGATCAGCGCCTTTGTTCCGAAGACGGCAGATGAATTAGCACAAATTCCCGGTTGGGGAAGCGCCAAGCATGCATCCTATGGATTAGAAGTGCTGGAGATTACAAGTGAGGCTGACCGTGAAACGGAGTTTCCGCTGCAATGGGTAAGTGACAAATTAGATTCAATCGCCTATACGCAGTGGCTTTATAAACAAAAGGAAACAAAATATAAATCTCAGATGGATCGCCAGCAGGCAAAAAAACATATTTTGACGGCGGTACAGCAGGGTGGATCGCTTGAACAGCTTGGTGTGGAGCTAGAGCTGTCAAGGCGCGAATTAATGGATCGAATCGAGCAATTAGAACAAGAGGGTTACGATATGGAATCACTGATTACGCGGGAGCTCGTTGAGATGCCAGATGATGAGCAGCAGCTGGTATGGGATGCTCTCTCGCTGGTCGGCGATAAATATTTGAAGCCGGTATTGCAGCAAGTATATGGCACTTTGGAAGCTTCGCAATTGAATAAGCCTGTTGATGTCCTTTATGAGCGCTTGAGGCTCATAAGGCTGCGTTTTAGAAGAAGCCTGACAAGTAAGGCTGTATAGTTTTTTTAGAAAAAGAAAGATAGGAGAAGGCTCCTTCATTACTCAAGGAGCCTTCATAATTCCGATTTGGTCAGTCCAAACCGTGTCTGCAAAACGGATTGTAGTATTAAAGTCGCAATGAAGTCCAGTTTCATAGGAACGATTGTCTATAAGGGCGATGGCATCTTCTCGCAGGAGACGTACATGATAACGCTCCTCTTTTGTAAACTGCGGCTGCTCATAGGCTCTTAGCCAAATGAGGATAGCGCTTACAACCTCGGCCGCATCATCTAACGCTTGATTCCATAGCTGCCAAACGCTCTCATTGTGATAGGTGGCGCCGTCCACAGGATCAAGCCAAGGCTGCTCCTCTACATTTAATACGTCAAAGGGCATAACCCCTCTTTTATAAGTAAAAGGCTCGATTTGCCCAAATGTTAGTATTTTTCGCATGCCTGTCGGATCATGAAATAAACGCTGCGCGGCAGTGAAATCACGATTCGCTTGGTTCCAATCCTCACGTTTAATGAGCGGGGCCAGCTCTTCATAATAAAGGGCAGCTATCGACTCGAAAGCGTCCACTACGGTTGTTGGAAATGCTCCCTTCGTATCGATATGCTTCCAGACTGGAGTTTTCCACGTTTCAATTCCCCAAAGCTCACGCGCTATTATCGTATCCATCATAATTTCAAAACGTTGATGATCCCATTTGCGAAAGCCTGATTTGCTAAATACATAAGGATGAAGATTACGATCAAGAATGTGATGCAATACGAATCCTAGCGTGTATAGGATAGAAGAATCAGGACGTTTAGGGCAGGCGGGTCTGCCGACGACACTATCCAGCATTTCGACAAGTACCGGTCCGCAATTGCGGTTATGCATTTCCGTTCCTAAACGATTTAAGGCTATGCTGCGCTGCCAAGGGAAAAAACGATGATAGAACAAAAAGTCAGGTCCTTGGCATCCCATGTTAAATATATTTTTTTTCTCATCTGATTCAATTAGTGCGCATTCGCTAAGCCGCTCGAATACAAGTTGTCCAAAAATGAAGTGAGCCCATACGTTAGGCATAGAAGAGGACCTCCATTCCTATCAATATTCTACAGATTTCGTTTTAAAATATAGTTCTAAAGATACATATATTTTATTTATAGTATACTTGTCCTAGTGAATTAAGTATAATATAAATTAAACAAGACAAAGCGCGAATTTTGTCGAAAAGGAGCGTATCTTCATTATGAAGGCAGAGTACATTAACCCGTTTCTTGAATCTGCAAAAATCGTGATTGAGCAAGTCGTTCAAATACGTCCAGCGACTGGAGAACTAGGTCTCAAGGATATCAAGTTTGTAGAGAACTATATTTGGATTCAAATTGGGCTCAACGGACAGATGAACGGTGACATTGTATTCGGGCTTAGCGAAGAGGTAGCTATGAAAATGGTTTCTGCGATGATGGGCGGATACGTAATTTCTGAAATCGACGAAATCGTGAAGAGTGCTATTTCTGAGCTTGGCAATATGATTAGCGGAAATGCGAGTACGATGCTGTTTAATCAAGGGGTGAGAGTAGATATTACACCGCCGAAGGTTATCCAGTCTGCTCAATCAGCTGGCTTCACCGCACAAAAAGCGTTGACGATTCCACTGATAATGGAAGGCATTGGAGAACTCGACATCCAAGTTTTAATCGCATCTTAGCATAGAAATGGCTCCTTAGGGAGCTTTTTTTGCGTCTGCAATACCAATCAAGTAAAATTGTAAATGGGTGATGATGGATGTTAAGAGGCAAAGTGATTTTCATCTCCGGTGCATCAAGCGGAATCGGAGCGTTAATGGCTAGAATGCTGGCTGAGCGGGGGGCGATCCCAGTTTTGACTGGACGCAACATCTCGAAGCTAAAGGAGATTTCCGCTGCAATAAAGGGGAAAAGCTCGTTCTATCAGATGGACGTGACCGATAATGAACAGGTGAAGCGAACAGTAGAAGCTGTCATTGCGGAATATGGTAAAATAGATGTATTGCTGAACAACGCTGGCTACGGCAAATTCGAGAATTTTATGAGCATGAATGTGGAAAGCTTTGAGCAAATGATGGACACGAACTACCTAGGCATCGTACGCTGCACGAAGGCAGTTGTTCCTCATATGGTAAAGCAAGGAAGCGGACATATTGTAAACATAGCATCTTTAGCAGGCAAAATAGGCACTGCCAAATCAACCAGCTATACAGCCACAAAGCATGCTGTGCTTGGCTTTACTAATGCGCTTCGCATGGAGCTTCGGGAGCAGGGAATTCAGGTATCTGCGGTTAATCCAGGTCCAATAGATACGCCTTTTTTCTCGCTGGCTGATCCTTCCGGCTCTTACGTTAAAAATGTCAATTGGTTTATGATGAAGCCAGAATATGTAGTCAAAAAAATCATTCGTTTAATCGAGCGGAGAAAAGCCGAGCTTGACCTGCCGAAAACCGCAGCTTTTGGTATTAAACTATATCAAATGCTGCCGCGAACCATTGATCGGCTATTCGGCGGTATGTTAAATCGAAAATAAAGGTTTAAATGAGAGAGGATTAAAAATGAGTAAGCACACATGGTATGAAATAGGAATTAATGAACTGCTGTCGGATAAGCTCACAGCAAATGGAATTATTGAACCAACCGATGTACAGGCAAATACGATTCCAATACTGCTTGGAGGAAGCGACGTTTCAGCGAGGTCGCAGACGGGCACAGGTAAAACGCTTGCGTATTTGTTGCCGCTTCTTCAGAAGCTTAATTCGCATTCAAGCGCGATTCAAGCGATTATTTTGGCTCCAACACAGGAGCTTGCGATGCAAATTGTTCGTGTAGYAGAAGTGTACGCGGAGCCGCTGAACATTCGCGTTCAGCAATTGATTGGCGGAGCTGCATTAAAGCGGCAGGTAGAGAAATTGAAGCTGCGCCCGCAGCTGGTTATTGGTACACCAGGGCGAATTCACGAATTGCTTAAGCTGCGCAAGCTCAAGCTGAATGATGTGAAAAATGTTGTAGTTGATGAAGCGGATCAAGTATTTCAGCTCGGCTCGACAAAAGAGGTCGAGATCATTTTGCATAGTGTCGGTAAAGAACACCAAATTGCTTTTTTCTCCGCGACATATCCAGATCAAATGGCTCGTTTTGAAGGACGCTGGATGAAAAACCCGGAACGCATTCAGGTTACGCCGGAGCATACCGTATCACAAACGATCGATAATTACTTTATCGTTAGCGATAAGCGTGATAAAACCGATACGGCAAGAAGACTTGTTCGCTTGCTGAACCCGGCCTCTGCGCTGCTTTTCCTAAATGATACCGACAACATTTCCAACTGGGAATCGAAACTAAGCTATGAAGGCTTTACTGTTGAGGCTTTGTATGGGGATGCGGATAAACAGCGCCGTGCAGCAACATTGACACGTTTTCGCGAGGGTCGCTGCCAGCTGCTGCTAGCGACGGATGTTGCGGCTAGAGGCCTTGATATTGAAGGTCTGCCGCTCGTCATTCAGCTTGATCCTGCATCGGATGCGGATCACTATGTGCATCGTGCAGGACGCACGGGCCGTATGGGACGTCCTGGTACAGTCGTTTCCATTGTTACGCCGCAGGAGCTGTTTATTATGGAGAAATTCCGCAAGCAGCTGGGCATCGAATTGACAGAACGGACAATGTTCAGAGGAAAGCTTCTTAGCGAGGAAGAGCTGCGAGAAGCAACAAAACCGTTTGCGGCTCGTCATGAAGCAAAGCTTGCAGATCGCTCAGAAGCGTTGCAAACGAAGCGAGCTGCAGAGAATAAAAGTGCAGCTGCTGCTCCGAAACAAACGAAGCTTGTAGAGACGAAAGCAGTAACTGCTCCGCCGAAACCAAAGCCAGCAGCGAAGCCTGCTCCTAAGAAAGTGGAGCGAAAGCGCGAAGGTAAAAACAAAGGTGCTCCTAAGTGGCTGAAAGCTAAACGCGAGGCCGATAAGGAACAATCATAAAAATTTATTTTGAAAGCCACCCTCTTAAATCGATCTGCCTCTCCCGAAACGTATGGGCGAAGGTAAAAAATGCGGCAAAACCCGCAATCGAAAAAGGAGTGTGGCTTTCTTGATAAAACAAACAATGTGGAAAAAGACAGCAATTTCTTCGCTTGCGCTGCTGATGCTTGCAGGCGGTGCAACGTCAGCTTTTGCAGATGGCGGTAAAGGCAAAGGGCATGATGGCGATCGTAATGATGATAAAGGCCGTCATGAGGACAAGGATGACAAGTATGACAAGGACGATAAACATAAAGTAACATGGCAATTCCAAGATGAGGACGATCTGAAGTGGGCTATGGAATACATTATGCGGTTAGCGTCAAAGGGCGTATTTACTGGCTACGAGGATGGTACATTTAAGCCTAATCAGAAAATCAACCGTATTGAAACGTTGACTGCTGCTGTCAGATTGATGGGTCTTCGCTCACAAGCGGAATCAGCAGATAAAATGAAAACGGATTTGCAATTTAATGACGGGGATAAAATCGCAAAAAAATACCCTTGGGCTGTTGGTTACGTTGCAGTAGCGCTGGAGAACGATCTATTCTCTGAGACTGAATCGGAAGTGAAACCGGAAGCAAACGCGACAAGGCTATGGTCTACGATTCTTCTCGTAAAAGCGCTTAAACTGGAAGACGAAGCGAAGGCGCTCAATAATACAAAGCTTGACTTTAAGGATGCAAAAGAGATCCCTGCTGGATCAGTAGGTTATGTAGCTCTTGCTTTGAAGAAAGGCATTATTACCGGCTACAATGATAAGAATGGAAAAACGTTCCGTCCTAATCAACCAGTAACCCGTGCAGAGCTGGCAGCGCTTCTCGATCGTACAGATACGGAAATGCCTAATCATGATGCACAAGCCATTATAGGCAAGCTAAAAGCAGCTCCTGCTGATGGCAAGCTGACGGTTGTTAAAGGAGATAACACGGAGGTTTCACTAGCATTAGATTCGAATGTGTTTATTTTCAGAGATGATAAAAAATCGCCAGTGAGCTCACTCCGAGCAGGTGATGAGGTACTCGTTCGTACGTATCTCAATCGTATCGTATTTATTGAAGTAACGAAGTCGGCTCCTGTTAGTACAGCTTTCTCGGAGAACGGAATTATTAATACATTAACGTTCAACAATCAGGCGAAATTGACGACGGTTTCTCTCATTACTCGATATGAAAACTCACAGGCAGTTGTCACTACATTCAGCATTGATCCAAGCGTAGTCATTACAGGTGACTCCTCGCAGCTGAAGGCTGGTCAATATGTACAAGTAAAAGGCGACAATGGCACAGTTAAATCAATTGAAGTGAAATAAGGTTTAAATAAGAGAAGGGCTGTCCTGAAAGTAGGTTTTTCTACTTTTGGAACAGCCCTTTTTCCATTGTTCAGCAATCAAAATAATAGCTTGCGAATCCAGCAGCGCTTAGTTTTCTGCATAATAAGCACGAAACAGTTCGTTAGAAATAGAGCTTGATTTCAATTGCGATATCGAACTATAATAAATGTAAATTTCAGGTAGGTGCAACTGGCGTAAACGTGGATGACCACGAGGGAGCACCTATTTCATATGTCGTGCGCCTGGGCAAAGTATTTGATCGATGATCAAATGCTTTTTTTATTTTCAGATAAAATAAAAAGGTTGAGGTGAGTATGTTGCAGTCCTATGAAGATCAGTTATTTAATAATCCGTATCCTGGTAGAACAATAATCGTGGGGATGAGCCCGTCAGGAAAACATTTTGTTCAAGYGTATTGGATAATGGGCAGAAGCGCGAACAGTCGCAACCGAATCTTTGAGCGCAATGAGCAGTTTGTAAGAAACATAGCATATGATGCGGCAAAAATGGAAGACCCTTCATTGATTATTTATGATCCGATAAAGAGTATGAATGGGATGCATATCATTTCCAATGGAGATCAGACTGAAACCATCTATGAAGCTTATGGCAAAAGTGCAACGTTTGAAGATGCATTAAAAAGCAGAAAGTTTGAACCGGATGCTCCCCATTATACACCGCGTATTTCCGGTATTATTGATACTGAATCAGCTTTGTACAGCTTGTCCATTTTGAAAACAAGGCAAAACGATCCGTCATTTTGCATCCGTCATTTCTTTCATTACGACTCTTTTACAAAAGGGATAGGTCATTGCATTCACACTTATAAAGGTGAAGAAAATGGTATTTTGAGATCTTTTGAAGGTGAACCGCTGGAGGTTCCTTTATTTGATTCAATGGATGAAACGGCTCAATTTTACTGGAGCAGCATAAACGCAGATCATAAAATTTCATTGCTTGTGAAGTTTATTCATACCGATGATCGTAAGGTGGAATTTAAAATAATAAATAAAAATCAGACGTTTTAGTGTCTCTATAATTAATTCCGACAAAAACGATGGGAAAAATTTAAATAATCGTTGACAGGGTCGTTTTTGAGGAATAATATAGGAATATATTCAAAGTGAGTTAAAAAACCATTTTGTAGGATGACAAAAGAAGATAATCTACTGGACCACCAGAGATTCAATAGGAGCGCAGTTCTGCGCCTTGTTGGGTCTCCTTTTTTTATCCAAAAAAACAAAAAAGCTCAAAGAGCGAAGCGAAAGGGATGTTTACAATCATGAAAAAACTAACACTAACATTAATTTCTGCAACAGTAGCCTTCTCAGCCCTAACCTATGTTGTCGTATCTGCCAAACAGGCACAAGGTGCGCCTGCAGTGAAGGACAACGCTGCAATTGTTACCGAAGCAAAGGAAGAGAATCAATCCAAAATCATTACCGTTTCTGACACAGAGAAAAAATCAGAAGTAAACACAGCTGCAGCAGAAGGCGAAAAACAACCGCAAGCAAAAACGGCGGACACGATAGAGGCTAATAAACCTGAAGCAGAAAAAGCAGATGCGAAACAAGAAGATAAATCCAAAGTTACTCTTGCTGTAGATAAGAAGGAAGAGGCGCCTGCAGCTAAAGCGGCAGCAGCAAAGGAGGAGCCTGCGGCTAAAGCAAATACATCGGTTGAAAAAACAGCGACTCAGCCGAAAGAGACTGCCCAGCCTAAAGCAGCAACGACGGTGAAAGAAGAAAGCCAGCCTAAAGCTGCAGCCGTTGTAAAAGAAGAGCCAAAAGCAGCAGCACCTGCTGCGAAAGAAGAAACACAATCGAAACCAGCAGAGCCAGCTGCAAAAGAAGAAAAGAAGCCATCTAAATCGGTCTCATTTGTGAAAAAAGATACGGTACAGCCGAAAGCACCATCATCCTCAGAGGCTCCTTCTTCCTCCTCTTCATCATCATCTTCGTCTTCCGAAGGTCAACAGCCAGCACCATCGACGACGGAAGAAGAAATCTGCTAGAAACAAGAAATACGTATTCATGAGTTATGAAATGGGGTGGCCATAAGAGGCAGATCAGCCTCTTATGACCGGCTCCCTGCACGAAATCTTGAAGCGACTAGTGGAGAATACATATTTCACACTTGGCACATCGACAAAATTTGATGAAAACGAGGAATGAACATGAAATTACAATTTAATACATCCAAAAGATGGTTAGCTCTTATATTGGCTGCATTATTAATTTTGCCAGCTGCCAATATCGTTAATGCCAATCCAGCTTCGGAAACTCTAGTAAATAGCGGCGCCAGCCATTATAACTATTTTAATAATGTGTATGATCATTTGGATGATGAGAACCATATTCTTCAAACGGTAACGTATGAAGATATTATTAATCTCTTTGACAGCGAAGGCACATATGTTGTGTTGTTTGGCGGAGCTTGGAGCGATAAAACACAAGCGAATATTGGCTTTATTAATCAGGTGGCAAAGCAATATGGTGTAAAAACCATCTATAACTTTGATACAAGGTTAGATGGCAAATCACTAGAGATTGCTGAAACGCAAACGAAAGAAATCAAAGTTGGCAACAACACTTTTGATTTTGCAGAAGCGTATGTCGAGCTGGTCAAAAAATATTTAACGAACCTCGATGAAGTACTTCCAGCAGGAGATATCGTTAGTTATACGAAAAAAGACAGCAAGGGCGCAGTAATTTCAGAAGGCTCAGCGAAAAAAATTGAAGCACCATTCCTGTTTGTGTATAACAAAAAGAAAATTGTTTCCTCTTTGGCTTCAACAAATGTGTGGAGCGATTACTTAACTAATGGCGTTTTGGACGCGAGCAAAGTAGATGCTTACAAAGCAAAAGTGAGTCAAGTATTTGAAGGAATCACTTCATTTGATACGATTAACCGTTCGAATTCTATCAAAGCAGCTTTCAATAGAAACGGATCAATCATTAACAAAAAAGAAACGGTTATTTTTGACGAATCGGACGGAGAGCTCGTATTTGAACATGTAACCTATCACCAATTGACGAAGATTCTCGAGAGCGAAGGGAATTATACGATCTTGTTCGGCGGCTCTTGGTGCCCGAATACACAAGCAGCCATTAAGTTTGTTAACGAATATGCGAAAAAAAATAACATTGATAAAGTTTATTTTTGGGACACCAAGCTGGATTCGGGAATTTCGATCCTGGATCTTTATAAAGACCCGAACGCTGACCCCCATAACGGAACATTCTTTCAAACAAGAGATACGAATCATCCTTACGCCAATCTGTATGTAGATTTGATTAACAAATATTTGCCTGATATTAAAACACAATACGTAAAAACAAAAGACAATGTAAAGTATACGAATGAGAACGGCGTTGAAGTAATCGCAAGCAAAGCGCAAGTTCCATACCTCTTTCAATATAACAAAGACAACAAGGATGTTGATGGCAACAGAGCTCCAATTCTTGGGCATATTGAATTGATGTATTCTTGGACCAATATTCAACCTGATTATGTAAGCAGCGGCGGACTTGGTGTGAATTACAAAAATTATACAAATGCTTTGAACAGCCTATTTGCAAGAGTTGAGGCCAAACCTACAGGGCTGACAGCGGTTAAACCAACCTCATCCGATGAAAATGATGGTCAAATTACAGGAACGAAAGGCAAAGCGCTTGAATACAAGCTTGAAAATGAAACGGATTACAAGGCTGTAACTGGTGATGCAATAACTAACTTAGTGCCAGGTACTTACAATGTTAGATATGCATCCAAGCTTGGATACAATGGTCCTCATACAGCAGGAATTCCCGCAGCTGTTTCGTACAAAGCGGGCGAAGCTGTAAACGTAGTGGTGCCATCCTTTATTCAAGACCAAGCTGCACCAACAGGGCTGGCAGGTGTTGCACCAACGACATCAGCTAACAATGACGGTAAAATTACTGGAACGACGACAGCGCTTGAATACAAGCTGTCTAATTCGTTATCCGATTATATTCGTGCAACAGAACCGTCTGTTACAGATCTTGTTTACGGTACTTATGATGTTCGTTACGCGGCAAAAGAAGGATATCGCCCAAGCCCTAAAGTAGAGGTTGTTATTCCGGCTTACGGCGAGGAAGCGCAAGAAGCGCCGACTGGCTTAACAGGCGTATCACCGACAACGATTGCTAATAACGATGGACAAATTACAGGAACGACTGCAGCTCTAGAATACAGATTAGATGGAACGGATGTTTATCAAGCAGCAACAGAACCAGCGATCACTGGTCTCGCAGCAGGCACTTATAATATCAGATTTGCAGCTAAACCTGGATTCAGTGCAAGCCCAGCAATTGATATCGTTATCAAAGCGTTTGCTCTACAAGAGCAGTCGGAACCATCAGGCTTGACGGGTGTAGCTCCTACCTCTTCAGCTAATAATGATGGACAAATTACAGGAACAACGACAGCACTTGAATACAAGCTGTCAGGAGCTGAGTCCTATCAAGCGGCAACAGCGCCATCTATTACTGGCTTATCATCTGGAACTTACAACGTGAGGTTTGCGGCTAAGGAAGGCTATAATGCCGGCGCAGTGCTAGATGTCATTGTACCTAATTATGTATCCCCTCCAAGTGGTGGAAACAATGGCCCAAATCCAACGCCTACACCTACACCTCCAGCAGGTGGAGACGATGATGGTACAGCACCAACAGTAACGATAACAGCAACAACCGATGCTGCGACAGGAGCAACCGTAGCGAAAGCAACCGCAGCTTCTATTACAAGCTTAGTTGAGCTTGCTAAGAAAGCGGAAGCAGCAGGCAAAACCTCTGTCGTCGAGCTTAAGGTTGAAGCAACAGCTCAAACTAAATCTGTAGAGCTGAGCATTCCTAGAAAATCGTTTAATGAAGTAGCTTCAAGCACAAATGCGGGTGTGAAGGCCAATCTTGGCGTTGGCACTGTCGTTTTTAACGCAAAAGCAATTGAAAGCATCAGCAATTCGGCTGAAGCGGGTGACATCAGCATTATTATTACGAAAGTAGAGCTAACTGACGAAGGCAAGGAGGCTTTGGGTGACAGACCGGTATATGATTTCTCCGTATTCGCAGGAACTACCCAGCTTACAAGCTTTGGCGGCAGCAATGTGCAAGTTAGTGTGCCTTATTCTTTAAAAGCCGGAGAAGATCCAAATGCTGTAGTGGTCTACTATGTAACGGATGCCGGCAGCTTGGAAACGATCCGCGGGAAATACAACGCGGGTACAGGAACGGTAAACTTTGTTACGGCACATTTCTCCCAGTACATTGTAGGATACAATAAAGTAAGCTTTAAAGATGTATCGGATGCAGCTTGGTATAAGGATGCCGTTTTATTCCTTGCGGCAAGAAGCATTACAACAGGTACAGACGAGGACCATTACAGCCCGAATGCGACAGTGACGAGAGGTCAATTCATCGTCTTGTTATTGAAAGCATACGGCATCGAGCCTAATGAGAAAGAGACAGCTAATTTTGATGATGCAGGGAATACCTACTATACGAATTACTTGGGAGCTGCTAAGCGCCTGGGTATTACGAAAGGTGTAGAAGGCAATACGTTTGACCCTAATAGCAAAATTACACGTCAAGATCTATTTACGCTTTTGTATCGTGCACTTGAAGTGTTTGGTGAATTGCCTAAAGCAGAGACAAATGTTGCGGTGTCCAGCTTCAGTGATTCCGCTCAAATTGCGAGCTATGCAAGCGACGCTTTCAAGGTGCTAGTTGAGGGCGGCATCATTACGGGGAACAATTCAAAGCTGAGCCCTAAAGATGTTTCTACGAGAGCTCAAGTGGCACAAGTGCTTTATAATCTGCTTTCAAAGTAATACGATATGAAGGCAAATCATAGTGTTTAAAGAATGGGCGGCCAATGGCTGCCCATTTTTTTTCGTTTTCGTGCATGCTCCTTGCTTTTGTACACAAATCATTGCTTTCTYTGATATTAGTCCGATAATTCGGTATGCTGTTTACTAGATAAACTAATTTACATAGTTGAAGGTGATAGGATGGATTCTATTTTACAGGTGAATGGTTTAATCGGCGGTTACAGCCCACGAAGACCAGTACTGCATGATATCTCCTTTGAGGTAAAAGCGGGCGAGATGGTAGGATTAATCGGTCTGAATGGCGCTGGAAAAAGCACAACCATTAAGCATATTTTAGGTTTAATGAAGCCGCAGGCGGGGGAAGTAAAGGTTGATGGCGTTACGCTGGAGGAAGAAACGGAGCGTTACAGAAGCGCATTTGCTTATGTGCCGGAGACGCCGGTTCTATTTGATGAGCTGACCGTTGAAGAGCACTTGCGCTTAACGGGGATGGCCTATAGCGTAAAGGACAAGCAGTATGGTGATCGTGAGGACGAGCTGCTGAARCAGTTCCAGATGACGCCAAAGCGTAAAGCCTTTGCAGCCCACTTATCCAAAGGCATGAAACAAAAGGTCATGATTATGAACGCGCTGCTCGCTGAGCCGCCGCTGTACATCATCGATGAGCCTTTTCTAGGGCTTGACCCGCTTGGCATTCGTTCCTTGCTGGAGCGGCTGGTTGAAGTAAAACAAAAGGGAGCAGCCATCCTTATGAGCTCGCATATCCTCTCAACTGTGGAAGCATATTGCGATCGTTTTATCGTCATGCACCACGGCAAAATCGTTGCGATCGGCAAGCTCGATGATATTAGACAAGCAGCAGGCATGGACATGCGCAGCGGTTCTCTGGAGGATGCCTTCTATAAGCTCGTTACTGGGGGCAATGTTTGATGAGCAATATTAGCAAGCTGGAGCTGATGTGGCAGCAAAGAGCAAAGGCATTCCGCGGGGAAACGCTGCCTTATTTTCGGTATATGGGGCAAAGCGGCTTCCCAGCTTTTATGTCTTTAATCTTGATCTCCTCCACGATTGGATACATAAATTTAATTCGACATATGCCAGCCAGCTTTCCCTTTGCGACTGTTGGTGTGATTGCATTAACGTTAGTGTTGTGTTGGAGTCCGCTTCGTACGTGGCTTGCGGCCGGAGACGTCGTCTTTATGATGCCGCGTGAGGCAGAGATGGCCGGTTATTTACGCTTATCGTTCCGTCATACTTCAATTGCTTGTTCGATACTAGCTGCCATTGTGTTTCTTCTCTATTTGCCGATCTATAACCAAGGCCCAGCCATTAACGGCGCATTGCTGCTTGCACTCGTGGCTGCCGCTCTGAAGGCGGGCAATGTATGGGGAGCATGGAAAGAGCGCCGAATGACTTGGGCTGGCATGCGACGTCTCATGCGTGTGCTGCGCTGGGCAATGACAGCATTGACGCTGGCTGCTTGGCTTACTTGTACCGCTTGGCAGGCTGCGGGGTTTACGCTGCTCATCGCTATACTGTCTATGCTGCTTTATCGTCTTCCAATAAAACATCCTTTTCCTTGGGAGAGGCTGATTGAAGAGGAAGCAAGGACACGCAAACGGTATTATGTTTTTTTTGGATTGTTTATCGATGTGCCTACACTCCCATCAAGTATCGCAAGAAGATCGTATTTAAGCTGGATTCTGCGCACGATACCGTATTCGAATCGCAATACATTCGTTTATCTCTATACGGCATCCATGCTTAGAACCGAGATGGGCGGAATTATACTAAGGCTGCTTATTCTCGGCTGCCTCATCACCTATTGGTTTGCTGAGGCCGTATCGCTATCTGGTTATGGCAGTGTTCTCGTATTTTTTATTTTTATGGGACTCATTGCAGTTCAATTAGGCGGCTTGCGTCATATCCATCGTTATTCGGTTTGGAAGCATGTGTACCCATTGCCGGAAAAACAGCGAATAGAGCAATATTTGAAAATCGATCGTTTGGCGATGGTGCTGTGCACGCTGCTGCTGTGGCTGTTTGTTGCTTTGCCGCTGGCTTTGGCGGGCGGCGTTTACGTCCCTTCGCTCATAGCTATTGTACTTGCCGCCATGTATATCGCCATTCGTCCAGCGCGTTTGCGCAAGAAGCTTGCGAAAGATGAGGATGAAGACTAAGCAGGGCAGACGGAATACAAAAAAGAACCCCTGAGAGAAGTATTCATAAAGAAATGCTGACTCAGGGGTTCTTTGCAATTATTCGCGAATGAAGTGCGAGTGTTTATTATACTTTTTGAGCAATCAAATCGTTAACCGCTTTGAAAATCGTATCGAACAGCTCTTCAAGATTTTCTTCCTCGATGCAAGAGAAAGCAACGCGAAGATCTGTTTCACCTAGAGCAATCGTACCGATTCCGTATTGGTTCAACAGATGTGCACGTACGGACTCAGCTGTAACGCCGCTTAGTGTTAGACACATAAAGTAGCCGGAGTTGAATGGGTAATAGCCCCATACATCGCCATAACGGCCGCTGTCGAGCAACGATTTTACGCGATTGGCGCGGCGTTTCATAATATCGTATTTCTCCGCTTTTTGAGCTTCGAATTCAGGTGAAGTCAAAGCGCGCAATACGAATGTTTGTGATGGATGCGGGCCGCTGGAAATCGTGGCACGAATGATACCAATTGTTTTTTGCTCCAACGCATTCAAAGTAGCCGCAGAAGTTGAACCATACGTAATGAAGCCTACGCGGAAGCCCCATACGTACTCTTCTTTGGTCGCACCGTCAACTTTAACGGCAAGCACGCGCGGATGCAGATCAGCAAGCTTGGAGAACAGTGATTCTTGCATGGAATCTTCGAAAAATAAACCAAAATAAGCATCGTCTGTTACAACAACTACATTGATGCCAGCTTCCGCTGCGTCGTGAATGGCAGCAATGATTTCATCGCCTTCCTGTGGACCAGGCGTGTAGCCAGTAGGGTTGTTTGGAAAGTTCAGCACAACGATGGCTTTCCCTTTGTCCTTCTGAGCCAGCAAGGCTTCGCGAAGGCCAGCGCTGTTGAAGCGAGTTTGGTCGTTATACAGCGGGTATTCTACAATTTCAGCACCGCGGCGGATTCCGAATGTCAATTCGTAGTTTTCCCAGTTTTTATTAGGGATGATTACAGCGTCACCCGCATTAGCGAATAGGTCAGCTACGATGCTAAGACCGTGGGTCAATGCATTTGTAACGACTGGCGTACCAAAGCCCTTTGTTTCAAGGGAAGGGTTGTCTTTGATCATTTTTGTACGCCAAGCAGCACGAAGCTCAGGCTTTCCTGCAGGAGGCGCATATTCATATATATCTTTCGGATTGTAAGCAGAGAGGGTATCTTGGATGACCTTTAGGTGCATCGGTTGTCCGCCTTCTGTTGCAATTCCAATAGTAGCATTAAATTTAGTTGCTTTCGTTTTCGCTTCGGCGGACTGACTGAGAATGCCCTCCTTCGGGAAATAAATCGCTTTGCCTAAGTCTGACAACATCGCATAAACGTTAGGGCTTTCTGCTTGTAACGTCTCGTTTAATTGCTGAGCAAGTGGGTTCATGGACTTTATTCCATCCTTCCGAAATCATTCATTTGAATTTAGTATAATTAGGCGTTAGCCGTTTATTCTTGTCGGGTGCTATTATAACATTTTTTTTGAGATGGAAACCATTCACAAAGCAAATTTTTTCGTAACTCATGTGGCTTGCGCAATAGTTTCTCCCTGTTGTATGATGACGGCATAGATTTGTACAGGAGGTTTCCTTATGCTGCACATTTCGCCTAATTCGTTCATCCTGTTACCTGCGTTTGCCAAAATCGTATGTGAGCCGGGTTGGAGATGGGCTAGACGCGAGAAGCCGATGGCCAATTTTGATTTATTTTATGTTTGGAGCGGAGAAGGGGAAGTTGAAGTCAACGGTACTCACTATGAGGTTGGTCCGGGAAGCTGCTTCTTGTTTCGTCCGGGCGACTACACAAGCTCCACTCATAACCCGCAGCGTCCGCTCGTATTATCCTATATTCACTTTGCCATTAATGAAACGATAGATGCTGTGCCGAGTCGGTATAGGCAATTGAATGACACGGTCGACTTTGAATATATGCTCTCACGCTATGTAAGGCTTTTTCTTGTAAAAACGTATGCAGCGGAAGAGGAGGCGCAGCTTGTTCTTAAGCAGCTGATGATTCATTTGCTTAGAGAGGACAAGCAGCTGCCAGTTGAGAAGAAGGCAAGCAATCAATTGACGGAGGCCATTCATGAGGTGGCAAACTTTGTTCGGCAAAATCCAAGCATTGCGCACCGTGTAGAGGATCTAGCGATGCGGGCGCAGCTGTCGCCCCGATATTTTTCAATGAAATTCAAAGAGCTGATCGGCATGTCGGTGCAAACCTACATGATTCGCACGAGAATTGAACGGGCGCAGCATTTGCTCATGCACGCCGGGATGAATGTGACCGAGGTAGCAGATGCACTGGGCTATCGGGATATCTTTTTTTTCAGCAGGCAGTTTAAGCAATATACGGGGCGAAGCCCCTCGGAGATCAGATAGGCTAATAAACGAAAAGCCCCGAATTCACTCATCGCTGAGAAATTCGGGGTTTTTCGTTTTGAGCTAAGTCTGCTTCAGTTAGTTTTCGTGGAGCGATCCGAGCTTCTCACCCATACGCACCTTAGATCCAAGCATGTCGTTGTCACGCGGAGTAAAGGTTCTATCTTCAAGCAGCAGCACTACAGTAGAACCGAATTCAAAGTAGGCGAGTTCTTCACCCTTGAACATTTCTTCCTTAAGGGGCTGTACGTACTGAATGCTGCTTACGTTCATTGCGCCAACTTTGACAACGGCCGTTTCCCCTGCATGATGCTGCATATAGGTAATCAGCCGCTCGTTGCGGCTAAGCACTCTGCGCATATGGCGAAGACCAAAGTCATTAACCGGATAAACTTTTCCTTCAATATGCTCACGCTCTACAACACGACCGCTGACTGGCGTATGTATACGATGGTAATCGGTTGGGCTCAAATAAAGAACGAAATAATAGCCGTTCATATAATTGGAAGTTCGCGGAGACCGATTAAGAAGCTCCTCAATCGTATAGTCCTGCCCCTTTACGTTAACAATCGTGCCGCTGCTTATTGGCCCAGCTCCGGTTATGAGAGCATCAACAGGACTGACAAGCGAGTCCTCATCTGCATGCACATCACGCAGACCGGGTTTTAATCGCCGTGTAAAAAACTCGTTTAACGTTTTATATTGGGCTAGAGGTTTCTCAGCTTCCTCAGTTTTAATGCCATATGTCGCAGCAAAACGGGAAATAAATCGACGGCTGGCAGCCGATTGAGCGAATTTTCCGGTTATGCGAGATATCCATTTGCGCGAGCTTAATTCTGTCATGGAACGAAGCAGCCATTTTATCATACGTGAACCGTCACGTCCTTTCCTGCAAGGAGGCTTTCGTCCTCACACACATCAAACAGTGTGACATATCCGGTTCTATTTTTCAATATGCAACTGCTTTCCTTTCCTTGCCTGAAACCAAATAACAATGGCAGTAATCATTAAGATACCAGCAGCGATGCTGGCTGATAGACTAACCTCGGGCTGCTGATCCTGCTTTACGGCAATAGCAATAAACGACCAAACAAACACAAGAACAAAGGTAGAGTCCACAAACCTAAAACCGATGACAACAGCAAGCAAACTGGCTGCAATCAATAAAATAATGGTCCAAGCAGCATCAGATAAACCAAAGCCATTCCACTCGGCAGCGTACAAAACGACAGCTGCATTTACAATAGAAGCTACGCAGATCCAACCTAAGTAAATGCTGAAAGGCAGCCGTACAAGCCATTGTTCCATAGGAGCAGGAGGCTGCTTATMCTTTCGAATTGCGCTATAAATAACGATTAGCGAGACCAGCAGAGCGAACATAATGAATACGCTGCTGGTTAGTTTCTCATAGTGCCACAGGAGAATCCAAGCGACGTTGAACAGGCAGCTTATGATGAACCATGGGCCGATGTTCTGCACATTTTTGCTTTTGACAGCACGTGGCTTGAACTGATAAATGACGAAACCAATCAGCAGCAAATAAATAATAGACCAAATGGAGAAGGCATATGGCGCAGGAGTGATAAGCACAGGGTACTTGGCGGATATTTCTCCAGTCGTTTTCCCATTGATAGGAAGCCACTGCGCAAGTCCATTAACTGCAAGCACGGCGGCGAGACCGGCAGCATTTAACCAGGGAATAAGATTTTTCATACAGCATTCCTCCAAAATGTTGCTTTTATTGGACTTCTTTATCATATGTAAACAAGCTTGGTCGCTTTTATTCGCAATATTCACATTCCATCCAAAAATGTAAGGTTTAAGTGTGCAGCAAATGACCGAACCTATCACAAGAGGTGATGGCAAATGATGATATTAATTGGTGCGGCATTAGCTGTTGGCGCCGTTCTCATGGGCTGGTTGAGTCGAATGAGTGCCACAGTCAGTCGCGTTTTGGATGGGCTTGCAGTTACGGCCATCTTTTTATTTTTTGTAACCGCAGCGGATGCCATAACACAGACTCTCATGGATGATACGGTGTTTATGACGGAAGTGCATCGTGTACTCGAAAATTTCGTTTTTTTAATAAGCGGCGCTTATCTTGGCCCTTATGCGCTGGCAAGAATAGCGCTGCAGTCTTCCGCTATGCATAGGCGAAATTGACAATAGAATCTCTGTAGTTGATGAAGCAAGTGATGAACGGTTAACCTTGATCAAGCCTTGCGATCATTTCCTATATTCCGTTATGATAAGAGCAGACTTTGAAGGAGGTTTCAACTATGAGCGTACATAAGCTGCGAAAGCCTGAGGCTGTCATATTTGATATGGATGGAACGTTGTTTGAAACGGATAAATTGCTGGTGCCTGTTCACCACCGCGTTTTTGAGACGCTAAGGGAAGAAGGGCTTTACGAGCATGAAACGCCGCCTGTAGAACGGCTGCTAAGCTGCTTAGGCATGCTGCTGGAGGATATTTGGCGGAAGGTTATGCCAGATAGTACAGAGGCTGCTCGGAAGCGGGCTGATGTCTTGCTGCTTCAGTACGAGCGCGAAGGCTTGGAAAGAGGCGAAGGCGAGCTGTACCCATTTGTCGAGAAAACGCTGCGTGAGCTGCATTCACGTGGGATTAAGCTGTTTGTAGCCAGCAATGGGCTTGAGGAATATGTGAAGGGCGTTGCTGAATTCAAAGGCATTGCGCCTCTATTTGACGGCTTATACAGTGCGGGAGAATATGAGACTTCAACCAAAGTCGACTTAGTTGCTCGCCTGCTTAAGGATCACAATATCCAATCGGCTTGGATGGTAGGAGACCGCTCTTCGGATGTGGAAGCGGGCAAAGGCAACGGTCTTCAAACGATCGGCTGTGCGTATGCTACATATGGTCGAGCTTCAGAAATTGAGGGAGCGGATGTGCTGATTAACGATTTCCGCGAGCTCCTGCCTTTATTGGAACAATAATAAGCAGCTTGAATATAGTGCGTTGCAAAAAAAACACCTGTTAGGGAGGCCGGGAGATGGCGCCGCCCTAACAGGTGTTTTTTCTGCTATGGATTTCAAATGCTCAGCCGCATCACAGCTCCTTATCAGAAATGAAGTTCTCATCCACACGGGTATCTGATACGGCAGCCTGCTTCTCTTTACCTTTCCTTCGCTTCTTCTGGTTATAAAGCCAGATGGCATATTCCAGAGGTCTAATAATCGCATTGCGATAAACCTCTTTCTCTCCGGCCTGTGCAAATACTTCCCTAGCTGGCTTCRGATTTACCTCCAGCAGCCAGATCCCGCCTTTTCGATCAATTGCCAAATCAAGAGCAAGCTCACAAAGTCTGCCGTAATTTTGCTCTAAGTAAGCGGCAATGCCGACCCCAAGCTTCTCTGTCTCTTCCTTAACCTGCGCGACCTTCGCATCATCGCGAAGCCATTCCTTGAGCAAGCTGCTCATCGTAGCTGCATTGCCGCCGCCGTGTAAGTTAGAGGTAATGCTGCCGGATGCCCCGATTCTTCCAGCGCAACCGGTAACTTCCCAATTGCCTTCTCCGTTTTTTTGAACAAGCATCCGATAATCGTGCACACGTCCGCTAGCAAGCTTTATTTGAATGCCCTGCTGGGCGATGTAGCGATTGCCTTTCAAATTCCAAGGAGCCAAATAGCTGTTTAAACCTGCAGTGGAAATATATTGCGGTCGTATAATTTTCCTTGATTGATCCCGGCCTTGGATGTGAAGCTGACCATCCTTGCGCCGCTCGATTCGCAAAATTCCTCTGCCGCCGGTTCCATTAATCGGTTTGAGATACACAAGCTGATGTTTTCGGATCATATCGGTAATATCTTGATTATCGGTGACATACTTCGTGGCAGGCAGATAGCTTTTATATCGAGAATCTTTCGAGAGGATACGATGGATGGTCCATTTGTTGCGAAGCGGGCGATTAAGGAACGTAAGATGTCCATAGCGTTCACGAAACTTTTTGAGCTGGTCAAAGCGATAGGTACGTTGGATTCGGCATCGATCATAAATCATATTTGGAAACGAGGTCCACCTTCGTGACCATGTTTGTGTGTCAAGATTGTAGAACTGCGCGTGAATTTTGTTGTTAATATAATTGACGTCCTTTGGCGTAAACACGAAGACGCTTAGTCCCAGCTTTCGTCCTGCGGAAGTCATTTTCTGATAGATGGAACGTTCCTCCAGATGTCCGGCTTCATTGAGATATAAAGTCAGGATGCCTAGGACGGGCTGTTTCATTCGTGGTTCCCCTTTCAAAGCGAAGCGTCGGTTTGCCTGTTGGACCTCTATGCATGGAAACGGCTGTCATGCCTAAATGAAAACATAAAGCCATGCTTGCCGTATTGTCCGTTGCCACATTGCAAGTGAGTTTCCCTAAACGTTGAATCATGGCTTGAACGAGTGAGCTGCCAATCCCGAGGCTTCGAGCTTCGGGATGGACGACGACCATGCACGCAGCCTCGCCGCCGTCCTCTGCAAAACCGAAGCCGACGACGCGGTTGCCCTGCTTAGCGACAGCAGCAACCGCGCCGCATGGACGGCTCACTCCATCTTCTAGCAATGAAGGATCAAGCTTTCGGAGCGCATGAATAGTCGAAACTGCAAGCCGCTTATCTCCGAAGCGAATGGCAAAGCCAATGAGTCTTTTTTGTTCCGCTAACCATGCTTCGGGTGTAAGCAGCTCTAGATCCACGTTATGCGCCTCCTGCTTTTTCTAATTTTGTTCTAGCTAAATAAGCTCCATAATGAAATACGCGCTCTAACGATTTTTGACGAATATGAGGCTCGTCGAATTTCATAGGCTTAGAATTAGCTTCGAAAAACCACATATTCCCTACGCTGTCCACGCCTAAATCCAACGACATTTCGCCGAGCTGCTGGCCTGAGGCGCGTTCAATCTGCTTAGCGATAAGAACGGCCGCATTTTTTGCTTTTATAAGCAGTTTACGTGCCTGCTCTTCATTAAATGAATTTATGAGCAGCTTCTCAGGGTCTTCAATCATACCGCCGCGAGGAACATGGGTCGTAATGCTGGATGCGCCTGCAATTCGGGCACCTATTCCAGTAATATCCCATTGCCCTCGTTGGTTTTTTTGAACAAGCGCGCGCAGGTCAAATCTTCGGTCCTGGAAGGAGGCGAGCTTGATGCCTTGTTGAGCGATATAAGCCTCATTGCCGCTTTGTTTCTGAATACGACTCCAAAGTTTATGAAGGGTGGAGCAGTTGTAAGTCGTACTCTTTTTGTTTTCTTGTATTCTTAATCGATAAGGAAGCTGCTTCTCAGCATGAACCTTGATCGTCATTATGCCTTTTCCTGCTTTTCCGCTTTCCGGCTTTAAATAAAGATAGGAATGTTTTCGCATCATCCGTTCCAGGCTCGTAACCGAAACGAGTTTTCGTGTTAAAGGGATATAAGGTTTGGTCAGTTTGGACAAACGAAGCCATTCAAATAAATCCCATTTGTTGAAAAAAGCCGGATTAAACAGCGTGACTCGCGGATGCTTGCGGCAGGCGTTGATCTTTTGCCTTACAGCCGGTTGGATCTCATCTTCGCGCAGCGGAATTCGGTTGTAAATCACGTCGGGAAAGGGCAGCAATCTTTGCTGCCAGCTGTCCTCAGCTTCGTTGAAGACATATCCCTTTAAGCTGCTTCTGGTCAGAAGCAGGTTTTTTACGGTGAGGACATAAACGATGAAACCCATCGATTGACCCGTTCTAATCAAATCGACAAAATTGCTTCGATTGCCGCGAAAGAGCTGGATATCATCATCGATCGTCAAAATCGCCAATACGGTTCGGCCGGCACGCTGCTCTCTAACGTCTGCTTCATCGGGAAGTAAGCTATCCATCAGCTGTTACCTCCCTCTTCTTTGAAGCGGCTGAGATACAAGCAATGCTCTAAGATATAAGTGAGCGAAGCGCGGCCCTCAGAGCGAAGCGCCGGATGCTTGAAGATGGATCGTCCAGGCTTGGCGTTCGCTTCGAACATCCATACTTCTCCATCCTTATCGATGCCGAGATCCAGTCCCAGCTCACCAAGTCTATGAGGGTAGTTGCGTTCGATCGCTTCTGATAGTTTAATCGCAGCCAGCTTTGCCTTCTCAAGAACGGCATCTGCTTGCGTGCCGAATGTTTTGCCAAGCGCTTGCTCAGGCGTCATGAGCGAGCCGCCATTTTTCACATGTGTCGTTACGCTTCCTCGGCCTGCTTTTTTGGCTCCGATTCCAGCAGGAACCCACTCGTTGCTGCCGTTCTTATGCATGTGAAAGCGGAAATCGAGCGGGCAGCTGTCGATCTCAACTAAGCGAATGCCCTGCTGAACGACATAATGATTCAAGCTGCTGCCATGCTTCGCCTGAAGCATCCGCATTAAGCTGCTGAATTGCGTGAATCGAAGCAGCACATTTTGGCTGCCCTTGCGATAGCGGGCGAAATACCCGCGCTTCGGGTGATAGGTCAATCGGTAGATTCCTACTCCAAGGCTGCCTGCCGTAGGTTTGTAATATAGAAATTGATGTTTCTCCAGCATTTCCTTAATTTTTTCGGAAGATGGACCAGAGACCGATTCAGGCAAATGAGTCAGCGCTTCAGGATCATTATCAAGCAGCTTGTAGACATCGGCCTTGTTGAAGAAGCTCCAATTAAAAAATGGGATTTTGCGGCGCACGAAGCGTTCGCGCAGTGAATTAATGGATGCGGATGTCTCCGCTTTGCGGCTCGGAAGACGATTGTACACGACGTCCGGGAGCGGAACGATTTTGCGATACCAGCCGCCCTGCGGGTTAAGGAAATAGCCATTGACCGTTTCTTGCTGCCAGTTGATGTCGCTTGGTGTAAAGCCGAAAAGGTAAGCTTTATGTTCACCTGTTTTAATGACTTGCTTGATAAATCCGGTACGCGGACCAAAAGGATTGCTCTCAGAGCGTGTCGAATTGTCGCTCAGTATGCCGACCAGCGGTCCGAGCTGAACCTCATTATCGCCTGAATTAAGCACGTAAACGTTGCCTGACTTCGGCACTTTAATCGATTGACGGATGGCAGTTGATAAATACAGATGATTGCCCGGCCGCTTCAATGGCTTGATTTCAGCTACGATTACCTCTTTGCCCAGCTTGAGGTGAACCGATTTTTTGCCTGAGAGCTTGAGATGTTTGAGCAGTGGGCTGGATAAATAGACAATTTTATTCGATTGCTGTGAGAAATGTACGTTACAAGTTGTCAAACTCATCGATGAACCTCCTGAACGTTGAAAGGCCGTAATTGGTTGTCAG
>NZ_JBFRDK010000036.1:0-70063 GCF_052113545.1 Paenibacillus sp. TAF43_2 | reverse complement strand
ACATGCAAGAGGCTGCTCGGAACGACCGTTTCTTTTCTCCTTGGCAGCGAAGTGACGGAATGGAATGATCTATCGGATCGTTTTCATGCGAACAAATATGGTTTTGTGCAAGGGCATGGATTGTTTAATGAGGTCATTATGACCGATAAGGACATTCAGAATCAAGAGACAGACGATAAAGCCGGCAGCATTCATGATAGCTTTTACCATGCTCGGGTGCAATTGCTGATGAGCTGTCTAGAAAATAACAATCGGGAGCAGTTCAATAAATTGTATGTGGAGCTTACTGCCATTTGGAATGTCCCAGGAACGCCCAATGAGCGCAAAATAGAAATGTATCATTCCCTCTCGGCAGTGTTTCTTTACTATATACACAAAAACCGGGACATTCGGGATTACATGAATACGCAGCTCGACTTGGAGAAGTTATACCGCTACGGGGACTCTACCTCATGGACGGAATTGATTCAGTATTATAGGCAAATGGCAGACTGTTTTTTTGAATGGAATACACTGCGAGGCTCGCAATTGCCGACTGAGGTTGTAAATAAAGTACATCGCTTTATTGAAGAGAATTTGTCTACCGATATTTCCTTAACCGCTTTAGCCGATTACGTAAGCTTAAATCCTTCTTATTTGTCCAGACTTTATAAGCAAATAACGGGCATAGGCTTATCGAAATACGTGAACGACTATCGGAATTTGGTTGCCAAAGACATGCTTCTGAACACATCCATGAAAGTCAACGAAATTGCGGCTGCGCTCGGGTACAATTCCGCGCTTGCCTTTATTCGGTTTTTCAAGAAGCAGAATGAAACGACGCCGCAGGATTTCCGCATGGCAAGGTGCCAGTCGCAAATGCAAGGTCAACAATAGTATATGGATTGTAAACAACGATCTCTGTCTCCTCCTGAACGCTCCCCTTACAATTGAGGTATAGATAGCGCACAAGAGGAGGAGAAATTTTGAGAACATTAACAGCCGTATTACTAGGCGCAGGCAGCAGAGGGAGATACATTTACGGGCCGTATGCGGAGAAATTTCCGAATGAATTAAAAATGGTTGCTGTAGCTGAACCAAATGAAGAACGCAGAAAGCGGTTTGCAGAAATCCATCAAATCAACCAAGAGCATGTGTATGACAGCTGGGAGAAAGTATTTGAGCAAGGGCGTATAGCAGATGTCATGATCATCTGTACACTCGATCGGATGCATTATATACCGGCGATGAAGGCCATGGAGCTCGGTTATCACGTCCTGCTTGAGAAGCCGATGTCGCCTTCACTTACGGAATGCATTCAGCTTGAGCAGGCGTCACTGCGGCATAAAAGGCTGCTTGTTGTTACGCATGTGCTTCGGTATTCACCATTTTGGTCTGGGATTAAAAAATGTATCGAGGACGGCGAGCTTGGCACGGTGGGTACGATTCAATTAACGGAGAATGTCGGTTATCAGCATATGACGCATAGTTATGTGCGCGGCAATTGGCGGAATTCAGAGGAGACTAGTCCAATGATTTTGGCCAAATCGTGCCACGATCTGGATATCATCTCCTGGCTTATGGATCAGCCTTGTACAAGCGTTAGCTCGTACGGCTCTTTACTGCATTTCAGATCGGAGAATGCTCCGGATGGTTCAGCGGAACGCTGCATTGATGGCTGCGCGGTCGAGAAGGAATGTGCTTTCTCAGCGATAAAGATGTATATGCAGACGCCGGATCATGCTTGGGCGAGATATATGACGAATGATTTGTCACAAGAGGGTATTCTGAAAGCACTGAAGGAAGGACCGTTTGGACGTTGTGTATACCGCTGCGATAACAATGTCGTTGACCATCAGGTTGTGAATATGCAATTCGAGAATGGAGCGAATGCATCGTTCATTATGTCAGGATTGACGCAAAGCGGTACACGTCGTGTTCAAATGATGGGCACAAAAGGTGAAATTATTGGCGATATGGAGAAAGGTTCTTTTACGCTGTATCGTTATGCAACGGGAGAACAGCTTGAAATTCGCTGCAGCGTACAAGGGGATGGCCACGGAGGCGGAGATGATCGGATGGTCAGCTCGTTCCTGCGAAACGTTTGCCAGTTCGACAGCAATCCTTCACATGGCTTGACCTCTGCAACGGCGTCGCTGCAAAGCCATCTGATCGCATTTGCGTCGGAGCATTCGAGGCTGCATGAGGGGCTTGCGATCAAACTGTCGGATATGCTTGAGAAGCAAGAGCTGCCTGCATAAGGTAAACAGACAGGTTGAGATAAGGTGTCTCTACGCATAAATGCGAAAGTAGAATGCGTTGTAAAATAAAACCTATCGCTTCCATACAAGGCACGATGAAATAGGGCGAGTCTCAAAAGAGATATACTCACTGGAGAGATAGCTCGATTTCATTAATAATCATGCGGCTGATGAAAAAAATGGCGTCACAGAAATTTATTTCTGTGACGCCATTCCCTATTTGGGTCTATTTATTTTGAGCTAGTCCATTTATTTGTCCATGACAAGGGCAATCTGGGCGGTGAAATGAGACAAGTAAACAAATGTATATCAAAGTCATAAGTTATCTCTTTGAAAGTCGGGTCAAGTTTCTTAAAGTAACAGTAAGAACATGCCTGCAAGCTTCTACATCGGTTGCGATGGAATTTTAGAAAGGGGGATTGAGTGCTGCAAAAGACTTAAAGCAGGCTTGAAATGAAACCTATTGTACACATGTTTAGTAGTCTTTTTATTTGAGAATAGAAAGGGAGCTGTCATTAATGAAAAGAAGTAAAAGCTGGATAGCTATCGCATTGATAAGTGCCCTGTTATTGACACTGGTTCCGGCAGTACAAGCGGAAGAGGGACAGGATCAGGGACAGTCTGCATTCCGTAATCTTGCTGCGGGGCTTGGATATGAATGGTCCGAAGCGCCGGAGGCTAAGTACCCCGACGATCATAATAAGCTGACGGATGGCATTTATGGCAAGTTGGATATGTCGGACCCGGCTTGGGTAGGACATGTGAAGAAGATGACACGCGAGGTTGTGTTTGATTTAGGGGAAAAGAAATCTATCTCGAGCATTAAAGCGCGATTTTTGCAGGATTGGCCTGACAACACGATGCTTGTGCCGTTGACGGTATCAATGTACGTCTCCGACGACAAAGAAAATTGGGGAACGCTTTCACACAATTCAACCAAGCTGCTTTGGGGGGATGGTCCGCCAAGAGAAGAGGTATATGAATGGAATGGAAGCAGAGATGGCATCAAAAGCGGGAATTCTGATGCGGAGATGGCTTATGCCCGTTATGTGAAAGTAACCTTCTCGATGCATACGAGAGCTTGGACCTTCATTGATGAAATCGAAATATGGGGCGCAGATGGAAAAGTGGAAGGAGCAGAAGAAGTTGCCGCTGAGCAGCCGAGCTACTTAGAGCCGGGAGAAGCAACGGCTGGCATTCGTAATCTAGGATTGCTCTATAACGGACAATATGCGAATGATAAGGGTACTTGGACGAAGGATCGGATTATTCCAAATATCAGTTACGTAGACCTTGCCGGGGAACCAGTGGATTGGCTTTTTGACGGCGTTCTTTATCTTGGACTTACATCGCCGGCCGGAAATGCGTTTGGCGGAGGAGCTACGCTGGAGGACTGGAAATGGTACCTGAACAAAACATTTGCAGAAACAGGCGATATGCAGCAGCTAAACGAAGCGGCGATGGAAGTAGGAAGCAAGCTGAATCAGCCTGATCATAAGATAAAGGTTGTTTTGATGATTCCAGACCCAGGTGAGTATGTGAACGATTTCGGAGATATTGACGGTGATGGTATATCTGAAAGCTTCGATGCTTCTGAAGTCGGAGAAATGAAAGCGTATGCAAATAGAGAGAAAGCGATACAGTGGTGGTTAAATGAAGCCGAACAAAAATGGGCATCAAACCATTACTCTCATCTTGAGCTTGCCGGCATGTACTGGCTGGAGGAACAAATCAGTACAAGCGCGACAGGGCCGGATTTAATTCGTTCGACGAGTAATAAAGTGCATGCTCAGAACTTGAAGCTTTTCTGGATACCGCACTTCTTAGCTTACAAAAGCCATATGTGGAAGGATGTCGGGATAGATGCAGTAGCCTTCCAGCCAAACTACTTTTTCGAGCCATTGGATGAGGATCGTCTGGAAGACGCCACGAACATAGCGAAGCAGTATGGGATGGGCGTTGAGCTTGAGTTTGATGATCGTATGGTGACTGATGGCGTGTTTAGGGAGCGGTATGTTGATTATTTAAACAGCGGCGTCCAAACCGGCTTTATGCAATCAGCCTTTAAAGCCTACTACCAAGGTAATAATGCTGTATTTAATACGGCGGTAAGTGCTGATCCTGCAACACGCATTTTGTACGATTGGCTCTATCAATTTATAAATGGAACATATCAAGCGAACAACGCTGCCCCTTCAAAGGCAGAAGTACAAATGAATGGCCAAGTGCTTCAAAGCGGAGTGGCTATTCCGGAAAGAGAGCCCGTTTCGTTCACATGGAAACTAATCAATGATGATGGAAGCGGATTGAATAAAGTAACTGCTACCTTTAATGGCAAGCCTTACACAGAAGGAACGGTTGTAAATTTGGCAGGCAAGCCAGGAAAACATGAGCTTGTCATTACCGTAGCAGCAGGCAAATCGGAGAAAACATTTTATGTGATTGAAGCGGGTACCAGCGCATCCGATTTGAAAACATTAATTGAAAGCTACAAGGAAACCAAACAAATCACGAATGACGAAGCAGCTCGCTCGCTGAACAATTATTTGGAGATGATGAGCCGGTTCGAAGGAAACGACAAGGCGAAGTTTACCAAGTACTTAAAAGGTTTTAATGCGAAGCTGGAGCTTCTGAAAAAAGAGCATATGATTACAGACGGGGCGTACAGCACGCTGAAGGAAGACGTCTATTACCTGCTTGGAAATTTGGCACAGAATAAGGCCGCGGAAGCATCTACAGTAGAAGCCGATAATCCAAATTATGCTCCGGGGAAAGCAGTTGATGGATTCCCTTCAACAAGATGGGCAAGTGAACTGCTGAACAACACATGGTTCCAGGTCGATCTGGGAGAAGTGACGGAGATGGACACTGTAACGATTGATTGGGAATACGCTCGCGCAAAAACCTATAAATTACTCGTCTCCGATGATAATCAAAATTGGAAGAGTGTGATCAAGGAAAATGACGGCGTAATTACGGCGAAGGACGGCAAAGAAACGGTTCATTTTGACCCGATCAAGGCTAGATACATTAAATTTGAAGGGATCGAAAGAGCAACATTTTACGGATATTCGTTCTATGAATTTGGCGTTTATCACATATCGGGAGCAGAGGAAGCCAAGCCTATTGAAGGCATTAAAACTACTATAGATCTGGCATCAAAAAAAGTAACTTTAGACGGTCTAGTGATGAATGGCGATCTTGCAAACGTAAGTTTGAAAGTCGTCGATCCACAAGGAAAAGTGAATTACACAGCCGAGACGACGAGTACAGAAGCTGGAAACTTTCAATTCGCCTTTACATTGACAGGTGATGTAGAGGGTATCTATGAGGCATATCTAGCATTAGATGATGTGAGCGAGCCTAAACGGGTTACTTTTGAGTACAAGAAAGCATCGACTGGCGGAGGAGGCGGTGACTCGGTTATTTCCACTCCTGACTTGTTCCAGCTGCAATCAGATGGTTCTGTCAAAGCGGAAATGAGCACTAAGCTTGATCCGAGCGGAACGATGGCTGTCGGTGTGGTCAGTGAACAAGACCTGCAGAAGGCGATAGCGCGGGCGAAAGCAGATAAAGACGGAAAGCTGAAAGCAACGATTGTGCTTAAGAAAAACGGCGAGGCAGCGAAATATGCCTTGGATCTTCCTGTATCCTTCTTGTCTGATCATCCTAACTTGCTTATTGAAGTAACGACGCCTAAAGCAACGATCTTGCTTTCTGGACAGATGCTGGTGAAGTCAGCAGAGCTTGGCAAGGAGCTGCGGCTTATCATTGGCGAGCGGGACCTTAAAACGTTGAAGCAGGATGTACAAATCCAGGTAGGTGAAAGAGCAGTCGTTGAGCTTTCGGCACTATTGGACGGAAAGGCTTATACATGGAACAATGCAAAGGCACCGATTACCGTTACGGTTCCGTATTTGTTAACAGGCAGCGAGACAGCGTCAAGCATCGGTATATTGTCCATTAATGAACAAGGAACAGCATCAGCAATTGCGGCAGCAGCCTATTCCGACTCGGATAAGCATATCAGGTTTCAAACAGACCGTATGGGCACTTATGCAGTATTTTATAAACAGCCCGTTGTAGCCTTTACAGATCTCGGCAAGTATTCTTGGGCGCAGGAATCGGTTGAGAAGTTGGCTGCCTTAGGCATCGTAAAAGGAACATCGGCTGCAACCTTCAGCCCGGCTGTACAGGTAAGCCGAGCAGACTTTATTCTAATGCTTGTAAGAGCGCTAGGCTTGAAAGCGGAGGCAATCGATGCATTCACAGATGTTCAGCCACAGGATTATTATTATGATGCAGTGGCTATTGCCAAGAAGCTAGGTATCGTTACCGGCATGGAGAATGGACGATTCGAGCCGAAGGCAAAGATGACAAGGCAAGATATGATGGTTATGGCAGCGCGGGCATTAAAGGCAGCGGAAGCGTTAGAGCTAACGGGCGATATTGCATCGCTCAGCAGCTTCAAGGATGCAGATAAGGTGCCGGATTATGCAGCCAGCAGCATAGCAGGCATGATTGAGCTAGGGCTCATTCAAGGCGATGGCGGCATGATCAAACCAAGCAGCCAGACTACTCGTGCTGAAACAGCAGTGTTTCTTTACCGGATATTGAATTTGCTATCAGCGAAAGAATAGTTTAACGAGGCAGTATGACAGGAAGCAGCTTAATTAAGATAAAGAAGAGGAGCCCCAAGCGGGGCTCCTCTCTTTCGTATATAGCAGATTAGACGGTTGTCCGATCCTCTTGCGCCAGCTTCGTATAATACAGCTTGAAAATGAGATCCTGATTATAGTTTCCGAAACCAGAGCCGAATAAAGTAAAGCCGCCAATATGCTCAGCATCCTCCAAAATCGCAATGCGGAACGTCCAGTGGCTGTTGCTAATATCAATCTGGTCGAGGCTTACGTCCGAGAGCCTAAGGCCGTCCATGTAGGTGCCGTCCTTCTTAATAATCAACCGCTTCAATAAACCAAACTGGTTGACATCATCAAACCACCAAGGTGGATTAAGTTTGCCTTTTCCACCGTAATCGGCAGGGCTCGTCCACATGCCAACATTTACACCATTAAAGAAAAACGTAAGATCCGAAGGCCAGTTCATATTGGTGAGCGGCGCTTCAGACGAAATTTCCATCGAAATTTCGAGCTCGTCTGGACTCTCGCTCGTTAATAGGAAGTTAGGAATTTTGTATTCGATATAGCCTTGCGAGAACCATAATATTTTGGCGTTCACGCGATCGGGATCAAGAAAGTAGCGGGGGTCGTCGAAAATACCGATAACCTTCTCCGTCGTGCAAATGCCGCAAGTAGGAACGATGTTGAGATCGGTATAGTGTCCGATGGAAACTTCGGTTCTGCGTGACTCGCGCTGTACGACGTCCTTGCGGGGGAATGCTATTTCAAGTCCATCCATGCTAAGCGAGCACACCTTCTGAGCGGCACCGCCTTTGCCAGGGGTCATTTCGGATTTAATGATTCCGGCCTTCTCCAGCTTTTTTACGTGCATTGTCATGATTGCACTGCTTAAGCCTAAAGCCTCTGCCAGCTCTCGAATGTTCATTGATTTTTTGGAGAGCAGGTGAATCATTTGAATGCGTACATTACTCGATATAGCCTCAAATATAGGCAGGCTTTGCTCTGATAGCTCGATTTTCAAGGGTTACCTCCGAATAAGAGTTATTATTAATACATATGTGAATGTTTAGAGTAGGCTATAGTCTGTAATATACATGAAAATAGTCGAAATCACAAGGAATATTGCTTGAAATAGCCGCTGTAAGCCATGAAGAAGATAACCATATTGTAAATTAATTCGCCGTATCGTTTACTTGTGTGTACAAATTCATTTTTTTTGGATAAGCTTTATAAAATGAATATTTTTTGGTAGCATAATTATTAGCAAATGATCTAACAAATCTGTTTCCACAAGGAAAGGTGACCTTATTCATGCAAATTGATCTTTCTAATAAAACAGCGTTAATTACAGGAGCCACTGGAGATTTGGGACGGGTTATGGCACGTACACTGGCAAGCTGCGGCGCTAACATCGTTCTGCACTACAATAATAACGAAGCAAAGGCCAAAGAATTGCAGACGGAAATTACAGCTATGGGCAGAAAAGCGATGATCGTACAGGCAGACGTAACGAATGAGCAGCATATTAATGAAATGAAAGCTAAGGTAACAGAGGAGCTCGGCCATGTAGACATCGTTGTCGCTAACGCGGTCATTCAGTACCAATGGACAAGCATACTAGAACAGCCTGTTGCTGATTATGTCAGCCAATTCGAATCCTGCGTATTGCAAAGCGTCTTTTTAGCAAAAGCTTTTGTGCCGGCGATGATCGAGCGGGGCGGGGGTAGAGTCATTGGCATCAACACCGAATGCGCGATGCAAAATTTCGCGGGACAATCAGCCTATACAGCTGGGAAACGCGGGATGGATGGCGTCTATCGTGTGTTAGCCAAAGAAGCTGGGGAGCATCAAATTACGGTTAATCAGGTGGCGCCAGGGTGGACCATCAGTGATCGCGATCGTGCCACCGGTACGGAGGAGAACCTTGCTTATTCACAAAACGTTCCGCTTAAACGCAGAGGAACGGACCAAGAGATTGCCAATACGGTTGCTTTTCTAGCATCGGATCTAGCAAGCTTTATAACTGGCGCTTACATTCCTGTAAACGGCGGAAACGTTATGCCTGCCATCTAGAATAAGGGAGAGTTAAGAGGATGAGCCCCAGAAAACGATTGTGGCGCATATGGGCAGCTTTAGGCAGCATGAGAATGGAGGGGAAGCTGTTTATCGTTTTCCTGCTTCTAATCACGCTGCCGTTATCGTTTATAGGCTACATCTCATATAGCAATTACTCGCGTTCGATTGAGGAGAAAACGATTGTCTATTCGACCAAGATGCTTGAGAACATGATGGTTCGTGTTGACGATTATATCGAGGATATGATTCGTATTTCCTCTATTCCTGCGTACCAGAACGATATCAAACAAAACCTGATTCTCTCGAACAGCTATTACGAGAAAAGGCAGCAAACGTCGATAGACAACAGCAATCAGGTGCCTGACGATTTTGACCTTCTGCTCTTGATTCAGCGAGGCATTGAGGGGAATATTTCGTTCATCAATACGATAAAACGCGGCGCCAACTCGGTTTATATATTTGATCAGTTCGGCAATGGCTATTATTCTACAGCAGGCGGCGGCATTCGGCTGAACGTGAAGGAGAGCTATGAGAAATGGCGAGAGCTCATCAATACTTCCGGCGGTGAAGCGAGGCTGTTCAGCACGCAAAAATATACGAGCAATTTGCAGAGCATCAAATATGCGTTTACCGTCGTTCGCAAGGTGATTGATAAATCGCTTAAGCCTATCGGCATGATTGCGGTGGATGCGAATATTAGCGTCATTGAGGATCAAATGAGTGAGCTTGATAAGGTGACAAATGGAAAATCGGTTATTATCGATGAGCTTGGCAATGTCGTTTATGACAGCGATAAGCAGCGAATGGCCACAAACATTATGAGTGATCCTACGGTAGCCCAGGCAAAGGGCACGAAGGGGAGCTTTTATTTTGAGCGTGACGGTGTTAATCGTTTATACATTTATACGACCTCGCCCAATACGAAATGGAAGGTAATGACCTCCATTCCGGACAGTGAGCTGACGAAAGATGCCGTTGTCATTCGCAACGTAACCTGGATCGCTACAATTATTACGATTATCGTCGCGCTTTTCATATCGGTTGTGTTTTCCTTTGCACTAACGAATCCGCTCCGCAAAATGATGCGATTGATGAAGAACGTGCAGGAGGGTGACTTTAACGTTCAGTTTCAAGTGAAATATCGGGACGAGGTAGGCCAGCTAGGCAATCAGTTCAACCGAATGATTGTCCGAATCGATCACCTCATTCAGGATATTTATTTGATGGAGACAAAGAAGAAGGAAGCTGAACTGCACGCGCTGCAAAGCCAGATCAATCCGCATTTCATGTATAATACGCTCGAATCGATACGAATGGCGGCTGAGCTGAACGACGATCAGATCGCAGCCGACATGATTGCCATACTCGGGAAGCTGCTGCGATACAGCATAAGCGATTTGCATGAGGAAGTAACGCTGGAGAATGAGGTTCTGCATATGCGCAACTATGTGGAAATGCTTAATTATCGCTATCCGAACCGCTTCCATTTAGAAACGCATATAACCGATGACATGCTGAAGTATCCTATGATTAAGCTTGTGCTGCAGCCCATTGTCGAGAATGCAATTTATCACGGCATGGATGACAATAAGGCCTCGATGAGAATTGTGATGAGCAGCGAGCGTACGCCGCATGGTGTACTTCTTCGCATAAAAGATGATGGGCTTGGCATGGATGAGGATACATTAGATCGCTTAAACCGTTCACTTGCAGGATCGGAGGAAGCGGTCGTCAAGCGCAAATCAGGCGGAATCGGCTTGAAAAATGTAAACGAGCGTATCAAGCTCCACTACGGAAACGCGTATGGCTTGAAGGTGACCAGTGAACGGGGGAAAGGCACCGAGGTTATTTTACAGTTTCCACTATAATGAGGGAGAGACGCTGCATGAACAAATACATTTGTATGCTGCTGCTTATTGTTCTTTTGTCCAGCATAGGCTTGACGGGATGCCAGAAGGCACAAGGCAACAGCGAAAAGGAAAAGGAGCCCGTTAGCAAAGAGGAACAAGCTAATCAAAATGTGACGCTTAACGTGATGACTAATCGCGTTGATCTGATCGAGAATGGCGTGTTTCAAAAATATGCCGATCAATTTGCACAGCTGAATCCTGGCGTAACGGTCAAGTTTGAGGGCATAACCAATTATGCCAGCGATATTATGCTGCGCTTATCCACTCGCAGCTTAGGCGATGTGCTGCTGCTTCCGAACAATATTAAAAATGAAGACTTGCCTGATTATTTTGAGCCGCTAAGCGACAGCTTGTTTGAGCATATTCATTTTGCAGACTTTAAAGCCTATGCTGGACAGCGCTTTGGCATTGCTACCGGCGCTTCCACGACAGGGATCGTATATAATAAGCAAGCTTTTAAAAAGGCAGGCATTACACAAATTCCAACGACCTTGGAGCAGTTTTATGCAGCATGCGAGAAGCTAAAGAGAGCCGGCATTGTGCCTGTCTATCTGAACTATGGCGCTCAGTGGCCGCTTATGACTTGGGGCGAGGATCTAGTCAGCTATATGACTGGCAATGCCGACTATTTAAATAATATGGTCAACACGGACGAGCCGTGGACTATTGATAATGCATGGGGACAGTCAATTTCCATCGTCAAAACATTAATATCAAAAGGTTATGTGGAAAACCAATTGCTTACGAATCAATGGGAAACATCCAAAAAAGAGCTTGCTGACGGTAGAGCCGCCATGTATTTAATGGGTAACTGGGTTATCAATCAAATTATTGCAGCGGGTGCGAAATCGGAAGATATCGGCTTTTTCCCATTCCCTTACGACAATAGCGAGAAGCGCTTCTCGCCGCTAAGCCCGGATTGGTTTGTGGGTGTAAGCAAATTTAGCGAGAATAAAGAGCTGGCCGAGGCGTGGGTCAAATTTTTTGTAAACGAATCTGGTTATGTTGATGATTCGGGCTTCTTGCCTGTGATTGAGGATAAGCAGCCTTCCTTGCCGCAATTTCAACAGTTTTTATCGTTCAACATCGAATTTCTGGAGCGAAGAGTGCCAGACGACCTCTTGCTTGAAATTGCGAATACAGCTCAAATTGCATTTTGGTCCGGCGATTATATTCAAGAGTGGATTGCCTCTCCAGATTTGCAGAAGGTGTTTACCGAATACAATAGGCGCTGGAAAGAAGCACGAACCATTACTGAAAGCTAAGGTGGACTACCGATGTCAAACAAGGTTACCATGCAGCAAATTGCTGATTATTTAAGCGTTTCAAAGTTTGTTGTCTCGAAGGCGCTCTCCGGCAAAGGCGGCGTCAGTGAGGCAACACAGGAGCGGGTTATTCAAGCGGCATCGCAGCTGGGTTATTTTACGCAAAAGAATGCTTATGTGAAAACAATGAAGCTTGAGCAGCTTCCCAAAACGCCTGCCGCCCACAAACAATCGGTGCTCGTGCTTATGCCTAATATTCGCTTCCAAACGAAGGAGTCGCTGTATTGGGGAAGAATCCTCGATGGGATTGCTTCGCGATTGGAGGAAGATGGTTATGGCATGGTCATTGTGTCAGAGCAAAGCGTCGATCATTTCCTTCATTTCTTGAACCCGAATGGCATATTGGGGCTTATCGGCGTGGGAGAAATTTCAACTCCGCTGCTGCTAGAGGTGCATCGCATCGGCTTGCCAATGGTGCTCGTGGATCATGAGGATATGTTGATTCCTAGCGATACGGTGTTTACGAACAATTATGATTCAATGTATCGTTTGACGAAACATTTGATTGGCAAAGGACATACGCAGCTGTGCTTTATTGGGGATATGAATTATTCGCGGAGCTTTAAGGATCGGTTTCTTGGGTTCCGAAGTGTACTGGAGGAGCAGGCTCTGGTGGAGCCTAAGTTTCAAATGAGCAATGACTGTTATCTTCCAGTTGAAGGTTTTGAGCATGAGCAGTTTCAAGAGCCGATAAAACAGTGGGCAATCAAAAGGCTCAAGGCAAAGACGATGCCAACGGCGCTTCTTTGTGCAAATGACATGATCGGTATCGGTGCAATTGACGCCATGAAGGAGCTAGGTATTGCGGTGCCGGAAGAGGTGTCTATTACAGGCTATGACAACATTGACGATTCCTATCGCATGACACCTTCTTTGTCGACGGTGCATGTGCCTAAGGAAGCGCTTGGCAAGCGGGCGGTAGAGAGGCTGATTAGCAGAATAGCGAACAAGCAGGAGCCGATGGAGAAGCTGCTTGTAGCTGGAGAGATCTTGTACCGAGAGTCAACAGCGCAGGTGAAAGCATGACTTAGGACATAGGTTGATGCATGAACAATGAGGTTTAAATGGATAAATTGCGTATGATTTGTCATATTGATAACGATTTCGAATACATTTAAAAATATATATTGTATATATTATATATACAAAATTCGCGATATTCGACAAGAAAAGTGGTTAAAGACGCCCGAGGTAAAGGAAAAAAGCTATAAATTAGCGTCTTCCTTAGTTCTAAAGAAGGGTGATTTACTTTATTCGACAAAGATGTAGGTATTGCCTAAAAAGAGGCTAACCTATATTATATATTACAAATATTAATATGGAGCTTGGTGATAGCAAATGAATTCAACAGTCCGTACGCCGCTTTACCAGAAAATCCAGGATTATATCCGCGAGTTGATTGCTACGGAAGGCTTGAAGGCGGGGGACCGCATTCCGACTGAAAAAGATCTAATGAAGTTGTTTAACGTCAGTAAAATAACTGTAGTGAATGCGATGGTCGGACTTGCGAACGATGGAATCATTTCAAGGGTACCGGGAAAGGGCAGCTTCGTCAGCAATGATGGACCGGTAGAAGTTGATGAGATTGTGCCGGCTACGCCGACAGTTGGTTTAGAAAGTTCGGCAACCCAGAATAAAACGCGTATGATTGGTCTCGTTATGCCATCTATTTATGATTATTTTGCCATCCGTTTAGTTGAGGGAGTGCAGAGGGCGCTAAGAGAAAAAGGCTACCGGAGCATGATTTTGCTGTCTGAGGGAGATGTCGATAAAGAGAAAGAAGCGTTTAAGACGCTCAAGGAATTCGGTACGGACGGTTTGCTTGTATTTCCCGTAGATGAAGAGAATTATAACGAGGAAATATTAAATATGAAGTTCAATGGCTACCCCTTTGTACTTATCGATCGTTTCCTGCCTGGCGTAGAAACCAATTATATCGCTGCGGATGGAAGGCTTGGAACAAGCCTTGCAGTCGAATATATGTGGGAGCTTGGGCACCGGGAAATTGCGATTTGCTCAGATTCTCCGCTGCAAACGGTTACGGTACAGGAGCGGATTGAAGGTTATATGGACGCTTTGAAAAACAAAGGCGCACTCATTAATCCGGCTCATATTATTACCGATTTTAATGTTGGCAGCCTTAAGGATGCGGAGAAGCACCCGTTATACCGCTATATTCGCAACCGAATGGCTACGGCGTATATTACGCTTAACGGAAGGCTGGCTGTTCGAATTTATCAGATGGCTAGGCAAGCGGGGCTTCGCGTGCCTGAGGATTTGTCTATTATAAGCTTCGATGACCCGACATCTATCGTAGATGAGTTCAGCTTATTTACACATATCAATCAGTTTGAGCATGATATGGGTTATCGTGCAGCAAGCACGCTGATCGACATTATTGAGAATGGGGTAGACCCAAGCAATAGATATAGCAAAACGCTGCTGAATCCTGAGCTGGTTATCCGCCAAACGACTGGACCAAGACCTGTTCAATAATTGAATAAGCGATAAAATTGAGAATCTTTTCCGCTAAGGAAAAGATTTTTTTATTTATATATTGAATATATTGAATCTATATATTATATTATGAATAAGACGAATGGTTTATAAAGCTTGGTTGCAAAAGTCATATAGCGAAGTTTTGAATAGTTTCGCGAGTACGATCTGAAAACGCTAACATTTTGAAGYCGATAGGCATGTATGGGAAAAAGCCTGTATGAAATATAGAACTGGATGATAAAGGAGACCTACAAATGCCATACGAAAAAGTGAGAACGGAGCAGTTGAAGTCGCTGTTGGACCGGTTGAAGGAACAAATCTACAAGCCGCTTACGGATTTGAAAGTAACTGCTTGGGTTACTGAGGAGCCGGTTTCTTACGAGGATAGGGAGTCAGGCCGGAAGATTGAACTCGCTGCGGGAGACCGCTGGGGAAATCTTTGGGACTGCGCTTGGTTTCACTTTAGCGGAAAAGTACCGCAAGAGGCGAAGGGCTCCAAAATTGTGCTTCTTATCGATGTGAATGGTGAGCTTTGTTTAGTAGATGAAGAGGGAACACCTACTCAGGGTTTAACGAATATAAATTCTGAGTTTGATTATAGCCTTGGCCTTCCTGGCAAACGTGTTGTACACATTAGTGAAAGCGCGCAGGGAGATGAAGAAATTGATTTGTGGGGCGACGCAGGCTGCAACGACCTGTTCGGTCGCTTCCGCAGTGGCACTTTGAAGGAAGCCCAAGTCGCAATCTGCCACGAGAACATCCATCAGCTTTATTATGACGCTGAGGTACTGCTTGAGACGGCGGATCGTTTGCCTGAAGGTTCAGCACGCAGAGCACGCATTTTGCAGTCTTTGTATGAAGCCTCTCATATCCTTACATCTTTGAGTGAAGAAAGAGTAGCTAAGGCATCAAAACTGCTGCGCGAGCAGCTTGATAAACGCGGCGGAGATCCAGTGCTTACTATTAGTGCCGTCGGCCACGCGCATATGGATCTGGCTTGGTTATGGCCTATCCGTGAAACGATCCGTAAGGGAGCACGCACATTTTCAACGGTGCTGCGGATGATRGAACGTTACCCTGACTACATCTTTGGAGCAAGCCAGCCACAGCTTTATGATTGGATGAAAATCCATTATCCGAAGCTGTATGCAAGCATCAAAGAGCGTGTGCAAGAAGGGCGCTGGGAGCTGCAAGGCGCAATGTGGGTTGAATCGGATACTAACGTACCTAGCGGGGAAGCGTTGATTCGTCAAATCCTTTACGGAAAACGATATTTCCAAGCCGAGTTTGGTCAAGAGATGAAGTCGCTTTGGATGCCGGACGTATTTGGATACACAGCGAGCTTGCCTCAAATTTTGAAAAAATCAGGCGTTGATTACATGATGACGCAGAAGCTGTCATGGAGCATTTACAACCGTCATCCCCACCATACATTCCACTGGGAAGGAATCGACGGCTCGCGTGTCTTGACTCATATGCCGCCTGAGGATACGTATAACAGCCCGGCTGCACCTCGTTCTATTGTGAAGGCAGAGAATGAATATATGGACAAAAACGTATCGGAGAATTGTCTCATGTTGTTCGGAATCGGCGATGGCGGAGGCGGTCCTGGCGAGGAGCATCTCGAGAGATTGCAGCGGGAGAAAAATTTACTTGGCCTTAGCCCAGTTGTTCAAGAGCATTCTTCACAATTTTTTGAGAAGCTTGCAGTTGGTTCTGATCGTTATCAAGTGTGGTCCGGGGAGCTTTATCTGGAGCGCCATCAAGGAACGCTGACGAGCCAAGCGCGCAATAAACGGTATAACCGTAAGCTTGAGAAAGCTTTGCGCGAGCTCGAATATGCAGCTGTCTTGGCTGAAAGAACAAAGGGCAAACCTTATCCTGCGCAGGAGCTGGAAACGATATGGAAAGAAGTGCTGCTCTATCAATTCCATGATATATTGCCAGGCTCCTCTATCAAGCGCGTATATGATGAATCGCTGGAGAGATACGCTATACTGCTGGACCGTGTCGAGCAATTAATTTCCGAAGCTTACGAAGCGGTTGCACAATCCGTAACTGCTGAGAAAGGCTCTGAAGTAATCTTTAACTCCCTGTCATGGGATCGGGAAGAATGGATTGAAAACAATGGCGCATGGCAGCGGGTTCGTATTCCTGCTATGGGATATGCCGTTGCAAATGGTTCACTAGCGCTTGCTGAAACGGCAGCAGCTGAAGCAGGAATTGCAGCTGCCCGGACGCAAGAGAAAACAGCGGCAAATAACCTCTTTCCTGATATGAGTGCATCGGCTATCGATCGGATAATGGAAAATGATATGTTATCGGTTACGTTCGCTGAAGACTTCACGATAATATCCATCATTGATAAAGAGCTTGGCCGGGAAATCATCCCGCATGGCCAGAAGGCGAATGAACTCAGCCTGTATCATGATGAGGGCGATGCATGGGATATTAAACAAGATTATCGCCTCTCGGGAGGAGTGCCGATTGAGCCGTCTGAATCATCAGCTTTCCAAGATGGTCCAACGGTAGGCTTGCTGCTTGTATATCGGTTTGGTCAATCAACAATGACACAGAAGGTCATCCTGACTCAAGGCAGCCGCCGCATCGATTTCGTTACGGACGTTGATTGGAAGGAATCAGCGAAGATGCTGCGTACATCCTTCCCTGTCAATATTCGTTCGGACAGCGCGAGCTGTGAAATTCAGTTCGGCTACTTGAAACGCCCTACACATCGCAATACGCTGTGGGATTATGYGAAGGATGAAATTTGCGCTCATCAATGGATCGATCTTTCGGAGTCGGATTATGGCGTCGCACTTCTCAATGATTGCAAATACGGACATCGTGCTTGGCAGAATGTGCTGGATTTAAATCTTTTGCGCAGTACATCGTATCCAGATCCAGAAGCCGATCAAGCAGAGCATCAGTTTACGTACTCCTTGTACCCGCACAAAGGTGATCATGTTCAGGCAGAGGTTTATAAGCGTGGATATGAGCTTAACGTACCACTGCGTTCGGTAAGCATGACAGCAAGCGACGAGGCACAGCATTTGCCAGCAGCAAAATCATTTTTCAGCGTTGACCATTCCAATGTAATGGTTGAAACGGTGAAGCAGGCAGAGGACGGAGATGATCTCATCATCCGTTTATATGAAACCGCAGGAACACATCTTAAGGCAAAACTCATTGCAGCTATGAACGAAGCGGATGCTTGGCTTACTGATTTGATGGAAACACCCATCGATAGAATCCATGCGGAGGAAGGGGCATACCACCTGGCCTTTACTCCATTTGAAATAAAAACGATCCGTTTGGCAAGGAGGTAGAGCATATGACAGAGTCAGTATTGTGGAAACGAATTTGGCGGCACAAACTATTTTATTTGTTTATGCTGCCCGGCATCATCTGGTTTTTCCTCTTTTCCTACGTTCCACTTTTTGGCGTACAAGTGGCATTTCGTGATTTCATGTTCTCTGGGGGCTTCACTGGAAGCCCCTGGGCAGGACTGAAATACTTCCAGCAGTTTTTCTCCTATTATCAGTCATTCGAGTTGATCCGCAACACGATTATCATTAGCCTCATGAAGCTTCTTATCGGATTTGCAATGCCTATATGTCTCGCAATCCTATTGAACGAGGTTCGAAACATTAAATTTAAGAAAACCGTGCAAACGCTTTCTTATTTACCGTATTTCGTTTCATGGATTGTAGTTGTTACGCTGATGCAGCGTCTTCTTACTCCATCTGGAGGTCCAATCAATGAATTGCTTGGCGTGTTTGGTGTAGAACCGATTCAGTTCTTGAACAATACAACATGGTTTTATCAAATTGTTGTAGGCTCGGATATTTGGAAAAACATCGGGTGGAACTCGATCATCTATATGGCAGCAATTGCTGGCATTGACCAGCAGCTATACGAGGCGGCTAAGATCGACGGCGCTGGGCGCACTCGCCAAATGTGGCATGTAACGCTTCCTGGTATTCGCAACATTGCCGTTATTTTGTTCATACTCTCGGCCGGCAGCTTAATGAGCGCTGGTTATGAGCAGCTCCTCCTGTTGAACGGTCCGGCTACCGCCGCAATCGGCAGCGTACTCGATGTGCATGTTATCAGCTCAGGTATAGGTGAAGGCCGATTAAGTTATGCGGCTGCTGTAGGATTATTCCAGAGTGTCATTGCACTCATTCTTATCGTGACTGTCAACCGAATTGCTCGCAAGGTTAGCGACGTATCCCTGTTTTAAGGAGTGGTTTGATATGGCGAAAAGCCGATTTTCTATATTTAGCATTTGTAATTATATTTTCTTAACATTGTTCGGATTGTCGATGATCTACCCGTTTATTTACATTCTGGTCTACTCGCTCAACGATGGGAAAGATTCGATGATGGGTGCGCTTTATTTCTTCCCTCGTAAATTTACACTCGACAATTACGTAGAGGTTTTTGATAATGCCCGCATTTGGCAGGCCTACAAAATCACGCTGCTTCGAACGGTGCTAGGCACATTCCTGCACGTAGGGCTTTGTACGCTGATGGCTTATGCGCTTTCCAAAAAATCGCTGCCAGGAAGAACATTTTTTACGTATTACATCTTTTTGCCAACGATATTCAGCGCTGGATTCATTCCGTATTTCATCACTTTGCAGAAGCTGCATCTGATCAACAGTTTTTGGGTATATGTCATTCCGATGCTGTTCAATTTCATGCATATCGTCATTCTTCGAACGTTCCTGCAAGGCATACCGGAGGAGCTTGAAGAATCGGCACGAATTGACGGCTACGGTGACTTTCAAATATTCCTTAAAATCATACTACCGTTATCGGGTCCAGTTCTTGCGACTATCGCTTTGTTTATCGGGGTTTCGCATTGGAACGACTGGTTTACAGGCGCCTATTATGTGTCGGATAAAAATCTGATACCAGTTCAAACGCTGCTGCAAGAATTGCTGACCGAAGCGGAAGCGCTATCATCCTCCATGCAGAGAGCGGCGCAGCAAGGCGGTCAGACCGTCAGCGTCAATGTAGCTGGGGCAACACCGGAATCGCTTAGAATGGCTTTGCTCGTTATCACGGTGTTTCCGATCTTGTGTATTTACCCGTTTTTGCAGCGTTACTTCGTCAAGGGCGTTATGATTGGCTCGGTCAAAGGATAATCGTCCGCATTCGGGACTTTATCATATTTCATTACAGTTCACGGGAGGGTTTTTATGAAGAACAAAAGAGCAAAAAGCACTTCGTTGTTTCTCGCAGTAACTCTGATGGCGGTTACGCTGTTTGGCTGCAGCAACAACAACGGTGGCGCCGTCAATAAGCCTTCGGACAACGCAGGCACAACTAACAGCGGTACAGAGCAAAAAGAGGTGAAACTCAAAGTTCTTCACAACTGGAACGGCTCCAGCGGCAGCGACACAGACACGACGGCGATCGAGAAGGTTATTAAAGAAAAAACGGGGATTACGATCGAGTGGGAATATACAAAGGGCAGTGAAGTTGAGAAAGTGAACACCATTTTTGCAACTCAAGATATGCCTGATATTTACACAGGTCCAGCTTGGGGCGGAGAGCTAGATGGCATTATAAAAGCAGCGAAGGAAGACCAATTGGTCGATCTTTCGGATAAGCTGGACAAATATCCAAATCTAGCAAAAGCGATTCAGAAAGACAATGTTCCGCCAGCGCTTTATGAGAAAGCTTTTGATGTGTACGGTGGCAAGCAGTTCTTGCTTTACCAGAACCACCCTGCAACACCTGAGGATGCAATGGATTGGCTTTATGGCTTCTACGTCCGCAAGGATATTGCTGAGAAGGTTGGAGTAGATCCACAATCCGTACGTACAAAGGAAGAGCTTTACAGCTTCCTGAAAAAAATCAAGGACGCTGACCTGAAGGAAAATGGCATGTCTGTTATTCCTCTCGGAGGCTTCCATAACGGCTGGGCTGTCGGTATCGGCAATACGATGTTCTATGGCTCTGGTTATGTAGATAAAGGCGATGGAACGCTGGAAAACAGCTTCTTCTCGAAACAATACGAGGATTATACGCTGTATTACCGCAAGCTGATCTCCGAAGGTTTGCTTGATCTTGAAGCGTTTACGCAAACCGATCCAATCGCGAATGAGAAAATCAAGCAAGGCCGTATTGCAGTGCTGGCTGCTCACTATCCAGCGATTCTCGATGCTTCCAAGGACTATGTGAAAGCGCATCCAGGCAGTGATTATATTCCAGTTGGCCCGCTTGAGCGTGCTGGCGCTGCTGCAGACCGTCCTGCTGACCTTTCTATTCAAGGCAACAACGTAACCGTTATTCCGAAAAAATCGAAAAACGTAGATGCAGCGCTTCGCCTGCTGGACTATCTTGCTTCTGATGAAGGTTTCCTTCTCGTACGTTACGGCATTCAAGGCGAACATTGGGATATGGAAAACGGCAAGCCTGTAGCCAAAAAAGAATGGTTTGATAAATTCTCAGCGGATACAACTGGCAAGATGAAGAAAAACGAAGGAATTGGCATTGGCCTTGAGAGCATGTCTGGCCAAGACCGCATCAACTCTGTTGGCGCTGGAGACATCTGGTCTGATCAGGATCGTCTGGCAGCAATGGATAATGCGCGTAAAATTTTACGTCCTAACGGTATTAGTGTTATTTCGGCATACAATCCTGGCGACGTTATGATTAAGTCTCCACAGTGGGAAATGCTGAAGCCATCCATGGACAAAATAGGCGACGTCTGGAAAGAAGCGATTTATGCGAAATCGGATGAAGCGGCACTAAAAATCATTAATGATCTTCGCGGTCAGATGAATAAAACAGGCTATAAAGAAGCAATGCAGTTTACTAATGACAACTTGAAAGGCAAGGAAGTTGCTTTGTTTGGAATGGCAAACTAAAGGAGGCTTCTCGCTTTGACGAAGGGTTTGGGACAACGAGCAGAGTGGACCGGTTTTCAGGAATCAAGGCCGTATGGCCCGAAGTATGATTTGCGGACCGATTTTGTCATGGTATACGGAATATCCGATGATTTGCCTGAGCGGATCGAAGGCTGGAGAAATGCCGGCTACAAGATTCATTTGATGACAGGTGTATCTTGGGGGGAGTATCAGGACTACTTGTACGGTCGATTCGACGGACGGGAGCACTGGGATGAAGCTCAAATGGACCGCAGCGGAAATCATCTGCTTCATGGCAAGGATGTTCCTTATATGGTTCCGACCATTGCCTTCGCTGAATATTTGGCTTCTCATATTAAGCGGGCAATCGACTCTGGCGCAGAAGCGATTCATTTGGAGGAGCCGGAATTTTGGGCGGCATCGGGTTATTCCGATGCGTTCAAGCGGGAGTGGCTGAACTATTACGGGGAGGATTGGATTCCTCCCCACTCCTCGCCGGACGCTCAGTACAGAGCATCCAAGCTGAAGGCGGCAATGTACTATCGTGCGCTTGACCGGCTTTGCAGTCAAATGAAGGAATATTCGTTAGTAACCTACGGTAGAACGGTACGTTTCTATGTCCCAACTCACAGCTTGATTAATTACACGCAGTGGCGAATTATAAGTCCTGAGGCGCTGCTCGTGTCGATGCCTGGCTGTGACGGTTTCATTGCTCAGATCTGGACGGGAACGGCTCGTACTCCGAACGTTTATAAGGGACTGCGCAGAGAGCGAACCTTCGAGACGGCATATTTGGAATATGGAATTATGCAGGAGCTCACGCGTGGGACGGGGCGTGAAATGTGGTTTCTTCACGATCCGATTGAGGATAACCCTAGATACAGCTGGAGCGACTATCGTAAAAACTATCGTTCTACTGTTGTTGCTTCCCTGCTGCATCCTGAGGTGAAGCAATACGAGGTATGCCCATGGCCGCGCCGTGTATTCGAGGGCAGCTATCCGACTGAGGACGGGAAAGGAAAAGAAATGATCCCGGGTGACTATGCGACCGTGCTTCTGACGGTCATGAATGTGCTGCGCGACATGCATAACCATGATGAGGTTGCTGGAGACGACACCTACACAGCTGGCATTGGCCTTTGCTTATCCAACTCCGCGATGTATCAACGCGGGGACGTTATCCGTGAAGGCGAGCAGGAAGGCGAAGCCGCCAAATATGACGGAACGAGTTCAGCTGAAGAGCTGAGTGCAGAGCAGAAGGAGCTTCTTGACTGGTCATCCTTTTACGGACTCGCGCTTCCGCTCGTGAAGGTAGGCATTCCGCTAAGACCGGTACAGCTGGACAATATTTTGACCTTCCCAGGATATTTGGATCATTATCGAGTACTGCTGCTCAGCTACGAATTTATGAAGCCGGAGCATCCGGGCATTCATCAAGCTATCGGACAATGGGTGAGGGAGGGCGGCATACTCATCTATGTCGGTGATGGATCGGACCCCTATCATGAAGTGCGGGAATGGTGGAACCGTGAGAACAGCCGCCGCTCTTACATGCGTCCGGAAGAACATTTATTCGAGTCGCTTGGCTTAGGTAGAAACCTGGAGCAAGGAGAGTTTACGGTAGGCAGCGGTGCTGTTTTATTTTACCGTGAGAATCCGGCGGAATTGTCCCGCTCTGAAGCGGGTGCTGCTCTTATACGGAGTGCTGTAAAAAGGTCGCTCGAGATCCGCGGAGAAAGGGCTGACTATAAGGAAAGCACCTCGCTGCATATTAGACGGGGGCCTTATGTCATTACTCATGTGCTGGATGAGAGGGAAGCGGATGATTCAATCGTTCTGGAAGGTCTGTTCGTTGATTTGTTCGAAGCGAGCATGCCTGTGAAACATTCCGTGGAAATCAAATCGGGCGAGGACAGCTTGTTGTTTGATTTGAACTACTCGGATAATGAGCAAGGGGAAACAAGTATTCTTGTTAGTTCTTCACGCATTCGTGAGGAGCTGTCGGCTGAAAACGGAATTTCCTTTGTTTCAGAGTCACCGCTGGACATCACGGTTAGTACGCGCCTGCGTGTACCAAGTGAGCCTAGCAGCGTCACAGCTGGTGATCAAGCGGCATCATACGAGTATGATAGAGAGTCAGGAACGGTGCTTCTTCGCTATCCAGGCGTTCCGGAAGGAATTGCAGTAAGCGTGGAATGGTAATGCGATAGCGAACAAATGATTCAAGGGGCTGTCCCACAGTGATGAACTCACTGGAGAGATAGCTCGATATGAAAAAATGGCGTCACAGAGATTTATCCATGGCGTCACAGAGATTTATCCCTGTGACGCCATTTTTCTATTTTGGTCTATTGATGTTTGCTTAAGCAAATGGTGGACAAGCGAATTTTGACGTATGATCGAGGTGGGAAATGGAGCAATAAGCACATATATGTTCTTACAGCGAGAGAAAGGGCTAGGTTTGTTGTCTGTAAGCACAAATATGCGCTTATTGAGTAGCTGCGGCGTATGATCGAGGTGGGAAATGGAGCAATAAGCACATATATGTTCTTACAGCGAGAGAAAAAGCTAGGTTTGTTGTCTGTAAGCACAAATATGCGCTTATAGTGTAGCTGTGGCGTATGATCGAGGTAGGAAATGGAGCAATAAGCACATATATGTTCTTACAGCGAGAGAAAGGGCTAGATTTGTTGTCTGTAAGCACATATATGCGCTTATAGAGTAGCGGCGGCGTATGATCGAGGTGGGAAATGGAGCAATAAGCACATATATGTTCTTACAGGGAGAGAATAAGCTAGGTTTGTTGTCTGTAAGCACAAATATGCGCTTATAGAGTAGCGGCGGCGTATGATCGAGGTAGGAAATGGAGCTGGAGCTCAGACAGAATGAACGTTTTCGGACCTATAACTTACGAACCTAGCGGCTCTTATTTTAACCTTTCGTAATAGATTAAAAGTTTAACGAACTCTAGAATCGTTATTTCGAGAAAAATAGCTTATGACACCCAATTTACCATGCTATAGCGTTCATATGATTCGTTAAAACTTAAACAAGCTAGTTTTCATCACAATAAGAATAATACAGTTCGTTAGAGAGTTGATCTTGGGATGTCTTGGGATGCCTTGATATGTTATGCGCAGAAATGGCTGAAAAAAGTTTGAGCAGTGGATGGGTACAAATCGCATAGAAACGGTTATACTTAAGCACTTGAACAACACGGAAGCTATATTATTATACGATTAGGAAGCGATTTGATGATAAAAACCCAATCCAAGCTCAATCGGCAAAATGTGTTTACTGGTATATTATCTGCGATGCTGGCATGTACAGGCGGAGCCGTACTCATCGTGAGCAGCGCTGAAAAAGCAGGTTTTTCAACCTTAGAGCTCGTCGCGTGGCTGTTCGCCGTTTATTTTTTTGGCGGACTGCTGAACATAGCTTTGACGTTGATATATAAAATTCCGTTTGGCGGCGCGCATTCGATAACCGCCGTTGCTTTCTTAAGCACTTCTGCGACACAGTTTACCGTGCAGGAGTTAGCTGGTGCGAGCATTATTTCCGGGATTATTATCGCTGTATTTGGTTTATCTGGTCTGTCCGATAAGCTGCTGGCTTTCCTGCCTAAGCCTCTGATGGATGCGATGCTTGCTGGTTTAATATTCAACCATATAGTAAAAATCGTTCCCGCGGTCAAGGATGCTCCCTTTGTCGGGTTCATGGCACTGGTCGGTTTTTTCTTATTTCCCCGTTTATTCAAGGGCTTTCCGCCTGTGCTCGGCGTCGTTTGCATGGGGCTGCTTGCTCTATGGATTGGCTACGATTTGCCTCCTATGGAGGTGCTGCCGTTTGCGCTGCCGCATGTGGTTAGCCCTGAGTTTACGATTAATGGGCTGTTATCGTTAGCTATTCCTTTGTCGATACTCGTGCTTAGCAACGATTTGTTTGTAGCTTTGGCAGCACTTCGCAAAAATGGCTATGAGCCATCCGCTTCCAAGACGATTACGATAACTGGTTTTGCCACGACTGCTGTAGCATTTCTTGGCGGTCATAGTGTAAATGTTGGCGGAATGATGAGTATGCTGTGCAGCAGCGAAGAAGCAGGTGCAAAGGAATCTCGTCCTTATGCAGCGATTGTCTCGGGTACATTAGTGGCGTTGTTTGGATTATTTGCTTGGAAGGTTATTGCCTTTATTAATATATTGCCGTCTTCCTTTATTTGGCTTCTAACGGGTTTTTCATTGATGGGGGTATTCATTCAAAGCCTTCAGTCAGCTTTTTCGGAATCTGCCTACCGCTACTCAACGGCCTTTACATTTGCGATTGCGGTAGCAAATGTCGCCTTTCTCGGCGTTTCTGCCCCTGTTTGGTGCTTGGCAATCGGCATGGTTACGATGAAATTGCTGGGCGAGGGAACACGCAGCAATAGCAAGGATGCTGTTCGTCAAAATAAACAGTAATAAAGGGGACGATTATTCCCACGGAAACTTCGTCAGCAAAAAGTCTGCAAACTTTTTGCTCTCTTCTCTGCGCTGCTTCCTCATTGCCGTTCGGTGCTCGGCCGTTTCATATAATTTAATTTCTTCTTCCGTTTCAGGGACAATACGAGGTACAAGTATTGTCTTATTTTGTTCATCTAGGGCAACGAAAGTAAGAAAAGAGGTTGCTGCTATTTTTCGCTCGCCGCTTCTTAAATCTTCTCGTATTACTTTCACAAAAACCTCGATGGAACTTTTGCCCGTCCAAGTAACGAAGGACTCTAGGGAAACGGAATCTGTTGGCCGGATTGGATGCAAGAAATCAACGGAATCCGTCGAAGCGGTTACCGCGGTAACTCTGCATAATTTGGAAGCGGATATCGAAGCGATATCATCGATATAAGACATAAGTTTGCCGCCGAACAACGTATTATGATTGTTTACATCGGTTGGGAATACTCTCGAAACCTTAAAGGATCGTGTTTCTTTGACATATTTATTTTCCAAAGCATTCACACAACTTTCTAGAAAGTGGCTGATCTTTGGGTATTTTCTCCCCTTTATCCTTTATATATAGTTGCTCTTGGCTGAGCTTTAACAACTGAACATTAACATTTTCGGTACTTAATCCCCCGTAATAACAAACGTAAGTGGTAGTTGAGATTTTTTTTTGCGCAAAATGAACTTTAATAGCCTCTGCGATCTCTTATCTATGAAAGGGGTGAGAACATGAATGTAAGCCGTCTTGTCAAACAAGCTCAAAAAGGCAACAAAGAAGCTTTATTACAACTAATCATAGCCGATCAGGACGCTTATTATCGTCTTGCCTACAGCTATTTGAGAAATGAGCATGACGCGATGGATGCCATGGCAGATATGATTGTTACGCTTTATGAAAAGCTGGATCAATTGCAAAAGAGCGAAGCCTTCTACAGCTGGAGCAAAACMATTCTCGTCAATCGTTGCAAAAAACTACTCCGCCAAAAAGAACGATTTGTTCCACTGGGAGACGAGGGTGAGTCATCCTTTGCTGGATTAACTGAAGACAACCCTTATCGCAATACGGAGTCTGCGATGAACATGCAGGTGCTGCTCTCGAATCTAAATGCACAGCAGCGGGAAGCCATCGAGCTTCGTTACGTACATGATCTCCCGTATCAGACGATTGCGGACATGACTTGTTCGCCGATTGGCACAATCAAATCAAGAATTTCGCAAGGTATTCAAAAATTGAAAGCGATGATCGGAGGGGATCGTAATGAAAACGATCGAGGAGAGATTGCAGGAGCACAAACAGACCTTGAATATCGTGCAGGCACCGTCAGGACTTGAGGACAGACTTCGCAATGCACTTGAGCATGTTCCCACGAAGACAAGAAAGCTGAATAGAGCGATGACATGGGTCGCAGCATCAGCTGCAGCATTTCTGCTGATTGTCGGAACTTATCAATATCCTGCATTCGCTTATTACGGAGGCAAGCTGTTTAACAAAATTGAGCTGAACTCTCTTAGCTTCTCTGAAGTAGCGGAGCAAGGCTACGGACAATCGGTCAACAAAAGCAAAACGCTAGAGGACGGTACTGTCATAACCATCAACGGGGTTATTGCGGACGATAACGCTTTGCTTATGTATTATAGCATTGATAGACCCGAAGGCTCTGTATTTACTGACAATAGTTCACTGCGTTACAACGTGGGTCAAATGGAAGGATTCTTGACGGATTCCGATCCCAAAGAAGGAAGCGGCAATTATAGCAAAGACGAGACTCAGTACGAGGGCGTCTATAAATTTGAACCGGTTAGCCCATTCTCCAGAACATTAACCGTTACATTTAGTGAATGGCTTGAAAATGGGGAACGGGCATCATACCCAGTCTCCTTCAAGTTTGAAGCGAATAAAGCGATGAAAAGCATGCTTAAAGAGGACATCTCAAAATCCGTTTCGGTCGATGAGGGAACGGTCCACTATGATTCCATCACAGCTTCACCTACTTCTACCATCGTAAAGGGACATTATGAAATGAATGATGGGGGATACCCGAGGTTCTCCGGCAAAACAAAGCTTTATGTAAATGGAACAGAAGTGAAATCGTGGGGAATGCAGTCGGATTATTCGGGTGAAAAGGGCAAGGCGGCATTTGAACTTGAATTTGATGTGCTGCCGACAGACAAGCTGGAAACCATCGAGCTCGTACTTGAAAATTTTGCTGGCTATCAGAAAATAGAAGAACCGATTTCCTTAGCTTCACCATCAGATCTGTCCATAAAGATTGGGGATGAAAAGCTATGGATTCGCAGCGTCACAAAAACCGATACAGGTTATGATATCGTTATCGCCAGAAAACAATTTACAATCTTGGAAACGGAAAACTTATCTGTTCAATCGGGTGATACTGTAGTTCCTGTCTCATCCATTTCCTCATCACGCCCGTGGGATTTGAAAAATGGCAACATCTTGTGGGAGCAGACGTTTTCTTTTAACACGGAGGAGGAACCCGAACAGCTGCTGCTTAACGGATTTTCCTATATTAAAACCTACGATAAGACCATCTCTATTCCTATGGAAATCAAAAAGTAATTTGTATCAAACAATAAATGAAAAAGGGCTTCCCAAAAGCAGAAATGCTGCTCTCTGGGAAGCCCTTTCTTATAGGCTGGAACGACTAAAGTACCTTGTTATGGCGAAGAGGATTATAGCTGCAAGTTGCGATCAATTAAAGCGATGCGCTGCTCTACACATGCGTAGGAGCGAAGCGGATCTTCCGGTGTGTTTAAGCAATAGTCGAGCAGTTGATCAACGGTCGTTGCAGCAACGTGACAGCGTGTGTCGGAGGAAGCGTAGTAAATATAAACGTTGCCGTTATCCTGTGCGATAACACCGTTGCAGAAAGCTACGTTCGATACGTCGCCGACACGTTCAATGCCTTCTGGCGCAAGCAAGTGGCCACCTGGACGATGCGTTACTTTGTTAGGCTCCTGCAAGTCGGATAGGAATGCATAAAGTACATAACGCAAGCCTGCCGCAGTGTTGCGAACGCCGTGAGCAATATGAATCCAGCCTTTGTCCGTCTTAATTGGAGCGGGACCTTGACCGTTTTTCACTTCTTTAATTGTATGATAATGGCGTTCATCAATAATGATCTCACGCTCTACAAAAGCGTTCTCGATCGTATCGGATAGTCCCCAGCCAATACCGCCGCCTGAACCCGTATCGATAAAGCCGTCCTGTGGGCGCGTATAGAAGGCGTATTTTCCGTCAACAAATTCAGGGTGAAGCACGACGTTGCGCTGTTGGTTGGACGCTGTTTTTAGATCAGCAAGGCGCTCCCATTGCTTCAAATCCTTTGTTCTTACGATACCGCATTGTGCAATCGCGCTCGACAGATCTCCTTTTGGAGCGGAAGGATCTTTCCTCTCTGTGCAGAACAGACCATAAATCCAGCCGTCCTCATGTTGAACGAGGCGCATATCATACACGTTAATATCGGGATCGCTTGTTTCTGGAAGCAAAGTAGGGTGGTTCCAGAAGCGGAAACCATCAACGGGGCTGTCACTCTCTGCAATGGCGAAAAATGATTTGCGATCATTGCCTTCAACGCGCGCAACGAGATGGAATTTGCCATTTAAGAAGATTGCGCCTGGATTGAATACGCAATGAACGCCGAGGCGCTCCATGAAATAAGGGTTCGTCTCAGGATTAAAATCATATTTCCAAATCAGCGGAGCATGTTCTGCTGTTAGAACGGGGTGTACGTAACGATCAAAAACGCCGTTGCTAACTTCTGCAGGCTCGTTTTTACGCTGTACTAGTGCCTCATAACGGTCCGTTAGCATTTGCTTGCGTTCATTAAATTTACTCATTGAATAAACCTCCATTAGTGTGAAGTTGCTGTACCAGACAAGCGTTCGATCATTTCAAAGCATGCACGACCATTATGATAAGGGCATTTCCAAGGGCTGACCTTTTGTAAGTTGTCGCTTGGAGCTCCATCGCGAGTTACGCTCCAGTGCCATTCGCCAAACTGTTTGTCGACGATAAAATTTTCAATGAACTGCCAAGATTTTAAGGCAGCCTCAAGGTATTTCTCATCGCCCGTCATTTGATAAGCATTATAGAAACCAACAACAGCTTCTGCTTGCGGCCACCAATCCTTGTGCGAATCAATGATCCCATCTGGACCTGCCTCATTAAGAAGACCGCCGTCCTCGTCAACGCCTTCATTCAGCGTCGCTTCTGCCATTCGAATGGCGATCGCTTTGGCTTCAGCCAGCAATGCTGCATCTCCAAGCACCTCAGCCGCCTCGACCAGCAGCCAGCTGCCCTCGATATCGTGACCGTAAGAAATGTGCTCAGATCTGCCGTTCCATTTCTCATCGAAGAAAAGGATAAAGTGCGCGTTATCTGGGTTAATAATATGTTTAATCGTGATGTCGATTAGTTCTCTTAACTTGGCATGCAGCTCATCTGACTTCCATACCCGGTAAAGGTTCGTATAACCCTCCATGATGTGGAGATGAGTATTCATGGATTTCTTCTCATTCAAATCCTTTTCACTCAGGCTATTATCGTCGGTTTCCAGCCACTCGCGTGTAAGAGCCTCGAAATAACCTTTATATTGCTCATCGTAGCTATATTTCTCAAGCGTATGAAATAATGAGATCGCTTTCTGAAGCGCAGCTTCATTCCCGGTAGCGCGGTAATACTCGGAGTAAGCATAAATAGCAAAGGCTTGACCGTATACCTGCTTTTTCGTTTCGGCTGGGCTGCCAGCTGCGTCGACCATCCAGTATAATCCGCCGTATTCTTGATCTACAAAGTATTTATTTACATATCGATAGGCACGGTCAGCCATTTCGAGGTAAGCTTCATTGCCAGTCATGCGATAAGCGGAGGCAAAGGTCCACAAGATTCGTGTGTTAAGCACTAAGCTTTTGCCAGCTTCATCGTTAACGGTTAAATCTCTGCTGATATTGCCGTAGAAACCGCCTTTTTGCTCATCGATCGTATGCTTCATCCAAAAGCCGAGAATGTTAGATTCCAGCTCCTGCTTGATGCTTGCCAGCCACTGCTCGTTATTTACGTTCATTCGCCCAAACCTCCGTCACTCGATTCAGCTATTTTGGCTGCATAATATTGACGAACCGTTTGTTCTGCTTGCTTGCCATACATACAATAATCGTCGTTGGCACTCGCATCGCCCTCTTCATATAGTCTCGCCGGCCAATCCCAAAGCATAAAGCCGCCAACCCAATCACGCTTGTCCGTATGGGAGAACATCGTCTCGTAGAACTGACGCTGAACCTCTTCGCTAGGCGCGCCGGCAAGTCCCCAATCGTTCGGAATATACTGCGAGCCCTCGCGGCTAGGGCAGCCAGCTTCCATGAAGAAAAAAGGCTTGTCGTATTCAGATACGACCTTTTCAATTCGGTTCAGCTGCTCTTCCCAAGCATCGATAGGGTAGTAGCCGCTGGAAGAAATAACATCAACAGCATCCCACCATTTAATTTGGCCTTCTTGATATTTGTCGCAGTTGTACGTAACGATGCCGGAATAAACTTTGCGAACTTTTGCGATGAGCTCACGCCATTCCGTTTCTCTGCGATCGGTTTGAACCATTTCGCATCCAACACAAAACATTTCGCAACCTGTTTCTTCAGCAATTTTGGCATAGTGCAAGATGAATGTTGTATAAGAAGCGAACCAATCAGACCATTTTGGCTCGCAAGGCACATCGAGATCAAAGAAATTAATATGTGCACGCCATGTGCCATCCGCACAATTGACGACCGGCTTCAAACAAACGTTAAGGCCTAGTTCTTTCGCTTTGTGAATGGCACTAAGAACTTCCTCATCGGTAACCGTAGGCGCCTCGCGAAACTTAATTTCGGTGGAGTGGGCATGATCTTGAAGTGCGCCAAGTGCAATAGCTGTCCAGTTCACGCTTAGCCGCTCGGCCATTAATTCCATCGAACGATCCGCTTTTTCGCCAGTCCATGTACCTCGAATGCCTGTCCAGCCCCATGTCATTCCGCCTATATAGGCTGCTTTAGTTGTCATTGGAGTCGCCTCACTTTATATTTGGTATTTTTGTTATTGCTAATAATATTTTTGTTATATAACAAGTAAACATGATTCTAGTCTTGTTTGCAATACCTTTCTTGAACAGCAGGCAACCTTATAAAATTGCTTCATTTAATAACATGGAAAGCGGCATGCGTATGCACAATAATGAGTGAATATGCGTAAAAAAGCGTTTTCATAAAATGACAGTTGAAGACTATAAATCATATTTTAAACCATTTTAGAACCACATTTTATGAGGTATTATCGAAATGTAAGCGGAATCAAAACGAGCTGAGGGGGATTTAGAAAATGAAAAAAGTCATTTCGTTAGCACTTGTTTCTGTAGTTATGCTAACATCGTTAGCTGCATGTGGTGGCAATAACGCAAGCACGAATTCACCTACGAACAAGCCGAGCACGGATAACACCGCAACGAACAAACCGGAGAACGGTGGAACAGAGGAAGCGTCAAACATTAAAGGTGAGGTTGTATTCTTAACAAACCGTACCGACATGATTGACAAACAGTACGTCGATTACGAAAAACGTTTTGAAGACAAATACCCTGGCGTTGATCTTAAATTTGAAGCGATTACGGACTATGATAAAACGTTGAAAATCCGCATTGCTTCCGGAGATTTCCCTGATGTCGTATTTGTACCAACGATTCCAAATGCAGAGCTGCCTAATTATTTCGCTCCGCTTGATGACATTGCATTCTCAGGTGAAATTCACTTCAAGGATTTGAAAGCGCAAGAAGGCAAAATGTATGGTGTATCTTCCGGCGGATCAACTGTCGGTATCGTATACAACAAGAAAGCATTCGAGAAAGCAGGCATTACAGCTCTTCCAAAAACATACGACGAATTTCTAGCTGCATCGCAAAAGCTTAAAGACGCAGGCATCGTGCCGCTTGCATCAAACTTCAAAGATAAATGGCCGCTTGATACTTGGGTATACGATGTTCCAACGCTAATCGGCGGAGCTTCTGATCACCAAAACAAACGTGCTGAATCCGAAACACCGTATACGCTTGACAATGCTTACGGCAAATCATGGGGAATTCTTCGTGAGCTGTACACAAAAGGTTTCCTGGAAACAGACGTGAACTCGACGAACTGGGAGCAATCGAAAAAAGACGTAGCAACCGGCAAATTCGGTATGTATCTCCTTGGCAACTGGGTAATTAACCAAGTAATCGAAAACGGCGCTCCTGCTGAGGACATTGGCTTCTTCCCATTCCCGGTCGACAACACTGGCGAAGCGAAAGCACCGCTTAACCCGGATTTCTTCTATGCAGTTAACAAAAACGGCAATGTTGAAGCAGGCAAAGCATTCGTACAATGGATGATCGAAGAATCCGGTTATGATGATTTCGCAGGTTTCATTCCTACTTTGAAAGCCAAAGAATCGAAGCTTCCACAGCTTTCGGAATTCAACAGCTTTACCCCTAAATTTTTCGAGCCGGCTGCACCAGTAGATGCAGCGACAGAAATTCAAAACAAAGCGCAGCTTGATCAAGCTGCAGTTGTACAAGAATTCGTATTAGCTAAAGACCCGCAAAAGGTATTGGATAAAGTGAATACAGCGTGGGCGAAAGCGAAAAAAGATTTAGGATTGTAAGGGCTGCGTGCAGGATGGATTACCTTTAACGGTTGTCTATCCTGCACCTTCCGATTAGAAAGACGCAGGGAGGATGGGGTTGTCTCATGTTTAGCAGATTGCCTTTTAAAACACAGAAGAACTATGTCATTATTGGCTTCGTCGCATTGCCGCTGCTGCTGCTGCTGACATTCGCCTATTATCCGGCAATGGAACTCATCCGATTAAGCTTTACGAGCTGGGACGGCTTAAGTCAAAACAAACCATGGATCGGTTGGTCGAACTACAAAGAAGTATTTTCAAATCCAGCTATATTTGGCGTCTTCAAACATAACTTTGCCTATTTCGCTGTTGGAATCGTACAAAATATCGCCGCGATTTATTTCGCAGTGGTGCTGAACAGCAAGCTGAAGGGGAAAAACTTTTTCAGGCTGCTGCTTTTTTTACCGTACATCCTAAATGGCGTTGCTGTAGCATACTTATTCGGTTACGTATTCGATACGACAAACGGATCATTAAACTATTTGCTAGGACAGCTCGGCTTTGATGCACTCTCCAAAACAAGCTGGCTCGGCAGTGGTTCTTTTGTAAACTATACGCTTGCTTCTATTGGCTTCTGGCGCTTTATGGGATTTAATATGGTCATTTATTTGGCGGCGCTTCAATCGATTCCAAGTGATATTTACGAAGCGGCATCGATTGACGGGGCAAACGGCTGGCAAAAATTTATTAGTATCACGCTGCCGAACATTTACAAAATTATCGAGCTCAATTTGTTCCTAACGGTAACCGGCGCTTTAGAGGTGTTTGATCTGCCTTATATTTTAACCAAGGGCGGGCCGGCAGGATCGAGTGAAACCTTCGTTATGAAAATTGTTGAGACCGCTTTTCAGTTCAACAACTATGGCTTGGCATCCGCAATGAGCGTCGTCTTGTTACTCTTTGTTGTTATTGTATTATCGATTCAGCGGTTTTTGTTGAAAGGAAAGGGGGAATAATCGATGAATAAATCCAATAAGCTCTGGGACACAATCAAGTATTTAAGCCTTCTATTGGCTGCGTTTGCGATTTTGTTCCCGCCTTATATCATCGTCGTCAATGCTTTTAAGACGAAGGATGAATTTCACACGAAATCGACGATCGCCATGCCGGATAGCTTTCTCTATTTTAAAAACTTTGCGCAAGCCTTCAAGCAGGCGGATATGCTCCATGCGTTCGGGAATACGCTGTTCATTATCGCGATTACGCTAATCTTGAACATATTGATCGGATCGGCGTTCTGTTATGCCGTCGGGCGCTTCAATTTCAAATTTAAAGGCCCGCTGGTCGGCTTGTTCCTATTCGCCACGATTATTCCAGCTATTACAACGCAAGTCGTCAACTACAAAACGATTCAGGCGCTTGGCTTAACGAATAATTTGATGGGACCTGTACTAATCTATGTAGGCGCAGATATTTTGCAAATCTACATTTATCTGCAATTCATTAGAAATATCCCTTATGAACTAGATGAAAGCGCGATGATCGAAGGTGCCTCATTGATTCGTATTTTCCGCTCCATCATCTTCCCGCTGCTTGCGCCAGCGACAGCGACAATCATTATTTTGAAAACAATCAGCATCTATAATGACATGTTTATTCCGCTCCTGTATCTGCCTAGAGCCGAACATGTTGTCGTATCAACGTCACTCATGCGCTTCTTCGGGGTCAACAGCGGGGACTGGCAAATGATATCCTCAGCCATTCTTATCATTATGATTCCTACCGCAATTCTTTATGTGTTCTTGCAAAAATATATTTTCGCGGGTGTGACAAGCGGTGCGGTTAAATAAACCGTCCGCTTTCTTTTCATTGCAGATGTACTGATTTTAGCACAAACTAGATGAGGAACACGCGGGGAGGAGCGAGCAGGATTGTTGAACATTATGATCGCGGATGATGAAGAATTCATAAGGCTGGGTCTAGAAAAAATATTAACGAAAATGGATTTGGACATTAAAGTTATCGGCTCCTACAGCAACGGAATGGACGCTTGGGCGCAAATTTCGAAGCTCAGTGAAGGCGAGCTGGATGTGCTGATTACCGATATAAAGATGCCGATGATGGACGGTTTGCGCCTTATTGAGCACTTGCGCGATAAGTCGATTGATACGATTGTGCTCAGCGGTTTTAGTGAATTTGAATATGCGCGCAAGGCTCTTCGCTCGGGCGTGCGGGATTATTTGCTCAAGCCGGTGGACAAGGCGAACTTGTACGACATACTGGTTAAGATTGAGCAGGAGCGCAGCGAAAATGGGCAAACATCGGAATCAACGGTATCTGCTCCAGCACAAGAGACAATCTCGAAGGAAAAAGAGCATCATGTTATTGAGCAAATGAAAACGATTTTGGAGCAAGAATACGGCAAAAACTTTGAAATGGAGCGTATCGCTGACACCGTCGGCATGAGCGCCAATTATTTGAGCCGCTTATTTAAGCAGGAGACGGGCATGACGCTGACAGACTATTTGATCGACATTCGGATAGAGAAGGCAAAGCAGTTTTTGAGCGATCATCCAAATTTGAAAAATTACGAAATATCTCAGCTGGTCGGCTATAGTGATCCAGTTTACTTTAACAAGCTTTTTAAGAAAATGGTCGGTGAAACGCCTAAGGATTATAAAGCCAAGCACCACTAGTGCCGATGAACAAAATTGAATATAAGAAGTGCAATATCGCACATTTACAGGAAGGTGGAATGAGCGTAAGATGATGCGGTAGCTTGCCGAATTAAGAATGGTTGGACAGCATGCAGAGCTGCAGAAGGATGGAGAGAGAAATGTCAGAGAGGGTTGTAAAAACTCAGCTTGGTGCTGCAAAAGGACTAGCGAGCACATTTGAAAACGCGGCACTAGAGGAAAATGCCAGCCCGTTGAAGTTTTTATTGTCATTATACAAAGGCAACTTTGCCAATCTATTGATTTCATTATTATTTTTGTTCATCAAAAGCGCGCCCATTTATGTGCTGCCGATTGTAACAGCTAATATTATCAACATTGCGACGAATCCAGCAAAGTATCCGCTAAGCGGCATTTGGATTAACTTTGTTATTATTTTGATCGTCATCCTGCAGAACATACCAACCCACGCCRCTTACATATCTTTTTTGAGCCGTGCAGTAAGATATGTAGAAGCGGGACTTCGCAGCGCGCTTGTGCGCAAGCTGCAGCAGTTGTCCATTAATCAACATAGGGAGCTGCCTGCCGGCAAGCTGCAATCGAAGGTGCTGCGCGATGTCGAAGCGGTTGAGATGATGTCAAAGCAGTTCATGATTGCTTTGGCGCCGGCTGTCGTTAACATTATCGTATCGTTTATTATAACGCTGAACAGCAGCTGGATTGTGTCTTTATTTTTTATACTGACCATTCCAATGTCCATAACGATTGTAACGATTTTCAGGCGTAAAATCCGTAAGTCGAACAAGGAATTCCGTAAAGAAATAGAACAAATGTCCTCTCGCGTGTCAGAGATGGTCGAGATGATTCCGATTACGCGCGCACACGGTCTGGAGAAGGTTGAGATCGCACGTATTGACCAGACGCTGAACAACATTCAAGGCAAAGGGTATCGGCTTGATTTGGTGGAGGCGTATTTTGGCTCAACAAACTGGGTGACGTTTCAAATTTTTCAGGTGCTTTGTTTAATTTTTACGGCATACTTAGCTTACAATGGGCAAATTCAGGTTGGCGACGTCGTTATGTACCAAGGTTTTTTTGCGATGATTTTGGCTTCCGTTACTGGCCTCATTAACATTTATCCGCAAATTGCAAAAGGTCTTGAATCAATTCATTCCATTAAAGAGATTTTGGTATCGACCGATATTGAAAATAATAGCGGCAAAAGAAAAGTTGCCGATGTACGAGGCGAATTTTCTTTCGAGGGTGTAGAGCTTTCATATCCGGGCAGTGAACATCATGTGCTTGAGGATGTTACCCTCGAAGTTGAAGCAGGCGAATGCATTGCATTTGTTGGCGCATCCGGCGCAGGCAAATCAACAGTGCTCAATCTAGTTATCGGCTTCCTGCAGCCAACGGGCGGGAAAGTAATGATGGACGGCATTGATTTGGCAGATATTGATCTGCGCAGCTATCGCAAGCATTTGGCGGTCGTGCCGCAAACGAATATTTTGTTCTCAGGTACAATTCGAGACAATATTACGTATGGCCTTCGCGATATAACCGATGAGCAGGTGAATCGTGTTGTTGAGATGGCTAATCTATCCGAGTTTATCGGGCAGCTGCCGGACGGCCTCGATACAATGGTTGGCGAACATGGCGGCAAGCTGTCTGGCGGCCAGCGTCAGCGGATTGCGATTGCACGTGCGCTTGTACGCGAGCCAAAAATTATTATTTTGGATGAAGCAACCTCTGCACTCGACAACGAGTCAGAATTTCATGTTCAGAAGGCGATGCAGGAGCTAATTAAAGGCCGGACGACATTTATTGTCGCTCACCGCCTGTCCACGATTCGTGATGCAGATCGTATTGTCGTCATGAAGCATGGACGTATTGTTGAGGTCGGCACTTTCGATGAGCTGATGGCAAGCAAAGGCGAGTTTTATAATTTGAAGCAGCTGCAGCTCTAGGAGAGGCGGGTCTGCTTCTAGATATGGCGGTTAAGGCTGATCGGGTGTTTTTACCTCGGTCAGCTTTTTTTTGTTTTACGCTTCCAATCACGAGCACCGTTTGTATCGTAATGTTCATATTTTTATAGAGGATATGAAAATTGTTTTATGATATGAGAAATAGCAATGCCTTATAATGTGAATATAATATCCATTAATAGTGATGAGGTGCTTGATTTTATGCGAAAAAATCTAGTATATACGCCGCCGGCCAACGGTTACCCGGAGTGGAACAATAACCCTGAAATTTATCGGTTGAACCGTATGGATGCGCATGCTTCATTAATGCCCTTCAATACGATAGAGGAGGCATGGGGTGGCGATCATAACAAGTCTTCGAATTATTTGTCGCTGAACGGCCAGTGGAAATTTGCGTTTGCAGCGAATGCCGAATCACGAATCGCCAACTTTTATGAAGCCGATTATGATCATAGCCAGTGGGACAGCATTACGGTTCCTGCGCATTGGCAGCTGCAGGGCTATGATTATCCGCAATATACGAATGTTAGATATCCTTGGGATGGCAACGAGGACATAAAGCCGCCGTTTGCCCCTACTGCATATAATCCAGTTGGTTCATATGCTCGTACTTTTACAGTACCTACCGAGTGGGATGGTAAACCTGTATTTATCAGCTTCCAAGGTGTGGAGTCGGCTTTCTACGTATGGCTGAATGGAGAGCTTGTTGGTTTTAGCCAAGATACGTTTACACCTTCCGAGTTCGATCTAACCCCTTACCTTGCAGTCGGAGAGAATAAGCTGGCCGTAGAGGTTTATCGTTGGAGCGACGCAAGCTGGCTGGAGGATCAGGATTTTTGGCGAATGAGCGGTATTTTCCGAGATGTCTATTTGTACTCCACTCCAGAGGCGCATATCTATGATTATTTTGTACATACAGAGCTTGATGAGCAGTGCCTTGACGCAGAGCTGATTGTTGATGCGAAGCTGCTTAACTATTTTGTAAGGCCAATTGGCAAAATAACGTTGGAGGCAGCGCTATATAATGTGAATCGAGCTGCCGTATTTCCAAGCCCGCTGACGATCCAGACGCAGGTGGAAGGAGAGGATCTCACTTCTGTTCAACTGCGCGCCGCTGTTTCTAATCCGCTCAAATGGAGTGCTGAGCAGCCGAATTTATATACACTGATACTAAGCTTGAAATCAGAGGACGGCACGCTGCTTGAAGCGATAAGCTGCAAGGTCGGCTTCCGCAAGTTTGAGATCAAAGATGGCCTGATGCAAATCAATGGACGCCGGATCATGTTCAAAGGGGTAAATCGTCATGAATTCTCATGCGATACAGGCCGTGCGATTAATGAAGCGGATATGCGCAAAGATATTGAACTGATGAAGCAATATAATATCAATGCCGTCCGCACCTCACATTATCCGAACAACTCGCTCTGGTATAGGCTTTGTGATGAATATGGGTTGTATGTCATTGATGAAACGAATCTGGAAACCCATGGTTCTTGGACTTATGGACAGAAGGAACTTGGCACTACGGTGCCTGGAAGCAGACCGGAATGGACAGGGGCTGTGCTCGATCGCTGCAATTCGATGCTGCAAAGAGACAAAAATCATGCGTCTATCGTCATCTGGTCGCTTGGAAATGAATCATTTGGCGGAGACAATTTCATAAAAATGCATGATTTTTTACGTGAAGCTGACCCGTCGCGCGTCGTTCATTATGAGGGAGCATTTCACTACCGCGAATCGGATGCTGCTTCTGATATCGAAAGCCATATGTACACCAGCCCTCAGGGCGTTGAACAGTATGCGAGAAGCAATCCGCAAAAACCTTATATTTTATGCGAATACAGTCATGCGATGGGCAATTCCTGCGGGGGCTTGCATGTGTATTGGGAGGTTTTTGAGAAGTATCCTGTGTTGCAGGGCGGATTCATATGGGATTGGATTGATCAAGCCATTCGAGTAACAGACGAGAGCGGCACAGTGAAAATGATGTATGGAGGCGACTTTGGCGAATCGCCGCATGACGGCAATTTCTGCGGCAACGGCCTTATTTTCGCAGATCGTACAGTGTCGCCTAAGCTTCAAGAGGTGAAGAAGGTATACCAAAATGCTAAGTTTGAAGAGATTGATCTGAAGAATGGCACCATTAAGGTGACCAATCGTCATCTATTCAGTGCTTTAAATAGCTTTACGCTTGCTTGGCAAGTAGCGATTAACGGAGTTTCTGTGGAAGCAGGCACGGTAGAAGCGACCGCACAACCTGAGAGTGAGGAAACGATAACGATTCCTTATACGCTGCCTAAGCTTTCTTCCATTTCGGAAGAGGCTATATTAACGGTACAGCTGCTGCTGAAGGAGCAAACTCTGTGGGCCGAAGCGGGTCATGAAATCGCGTTTGAGCAATTCGTGCTGCCTGCACCTATTGAGCCGATTATTGGTCTTGCGCCAGCTAAGCCTGCTGTTCGTGTTGAACAATCGGCAGCGGCGCTGCTCGTTAGCGGTGAATGCTTCACTGCGCAATTTGATCTAGCAAATGGCAGCCTTACTTCCTACGAATGGAATGGCTCAGAGCGGTTATTGCAAGGATTGACTCCGAACTTCTGGCGTGCCTACACGGATAATGATCGCGGCAATCAGCAGCATATGCGCTGTGCAACATGGCGTGAAGCGGGGACAGAGCGCGTTCTGCAAGCGATGACTTGGGAGCTTGAGGCAAGCAGTGTAACAATTCATGTGCAGTATAGCTTGCCTACTACAACGGAATCCATGCTGTCGTTAATTTACACAATAAGTGGAGATGGTGAGATCAATGTATACGAGAAGCTGCAGCCTGGAGCGGATTTACCGGAAATTCCGGAAATCGGCATGCTCTTCCAGATGCCGGCATCATTTGATCAAGTAAGCTGGTATGGCAAAGGTCCAGACGAGACGTATTGGGATCGCCAGACGGGAGGCAAGCTTGGGCTTTACGCTGGCAGCGTTCAGGATCAGCTCGTACCATATATCAGGCCACAGGAATGCGGCAATAAGATGGACGTTCGCCATGCTGCGGTTACGAATGCAAAGGGCGAGGGTATCGTGCTGAAGGGTGCGCCACATTTTGAATTAAATGTACTGCCTTATACGCCATTGGAGCTGGAGGCGCATGATCATATTCATCTGCTGCCGCCAAGCAACAAAACGGTTGTACGCGTCAACCATAAGCAAACCGGCGTGGGCGGACATGACAGCTGGGGACAGCTTCCGGAGAAGGAATACATCCTGTTTGCGAACCAAGCTTACTCTCATCAGTTTTCAATTAAAGGGGTTTGAAATAAAAAGAGGCTTGTCTTCCGTCTGCTGACGGTCGGCTGGCCTCTGTTTTATTTGATATAGATGCCGCCAAACGGCAGCACTTCGCGAAGAATTCTTTTGATAAAACCGCCGTTTTGCAGCTGCTCCTCAAGCTCGGCGTCGCGGGAGCCTGTTTGGATAAGTACTGGGCCGGTGCCGCGAATTTCCCACTGCACATTCATATGCTGGCTTGCGAGCTTGTTGCCGTAAACAGAAAGCTGGATGGAAGCATGCTCTGGATATGCGACGAGTGCTCCAGTCTCAACATACAAAGGACGATCCGGATGGAGCTGAATGGATTTCACATCACCAGCGGTAATGATTCCGAGCAAGCCCGGCCCGGAAAATCGCATTCGCACAAATTCCTTCGTAATCCATGCGTTTTTGAGCTTCTGCACGACAGACTTTAGCTTCATGCCGTCCGAGAAAAAGATAATATGCCTGAAATCAAACAGCAAGTCGCTTTTCTCATCGATGTGCAGCGTTTCGAGCGAGCAGCCTGCAGGCAAGCCGACAATGAATTCGGCCGGACCAGAAATAAGGGAGCGAATCCAGCGTTTCTTGCGATACATGCCAGCTAAATCCATGAAGCGATCCTCGCGATTTTGCGGATCGCCTTGAAAGGCGATGATTGATTTTGGATGCAGAACATGAAGCTTGTCCGCAGTATCAAGGGTGAGATGCACATGGCCGACTTGGGCAGGAACGGTTATTTTCATCCGCTAATTCCTCTGCTGTCTCTACTGCTTGTGCTGCGCTGCTTGCGCCATACGACATAACGCCAAACTCTCAGGGATACGATATAAGCAACAAAAACAGCTGCGATTATAATGACAGTATTAATAAGCTTGCTGATAAAGGATTGTTTGTCCTGCTTCATGCGATCCATCTCAGCTTGCAGCTCGGCATTTTGCGCGATAAGCTGATTGTTTTGTTCAAGCAGCTCCTGTTGCTTCATTGCATACGCTGCCGCAGCCTTTGCGGATTCCTCAAGCTGCTGCTGCTGCTTAGCAAGTGCTTCTGTAGCTTCAATATACTGCTGCTGGAGCTCGCTTATTTTCTCAGGTGTATTGTAAATGTCTTTGATTCGATCAATTAAACCTGCGTGGACAGTTGATTGTGGAATGATGATGAGAATAAAGGATAAGAAGCTTGTAATGACAAGTGCTTTCCATAATGATTGCCGCATCATATTCTCCCTTCAGTTTTCGACATAAGAGGGGCTAATGCTTACATTTTACAGCCTTTCTCGACAATAGTCACTCCTGTCCTGTATTTGGATGGAAAAAATGATTCGGCTTCGTTAAAAATCTATTTCTACATAAAAAAAAGGATAGCAGCGAAATGGCTGCTATCCTTGATCAGTTCCTATTTTCTAACGTACAAGCGGCTTGTTTCTTCCCAAATGCCGCCTGGCTCAAGTGAGACAAGCCCGATTTGCTCAGCTGGCAAGTTCACATTTGGCGCATTGACGAGATTCAACTGCGGCTCCGGACAGAAGAAGCCTGGCGTAGCGTTGTTGTTCCAAATCATCCACTGCTTGTAAGCCGTTCCGATATCGTAGACTAGCGTTACGCCATTGCGTGTATCGGTGAGCTCCATCGCGTTGCGGCCATTTTGCGGCTCGGTTGTATAGTGATTGTCCATCGGCTCCCAGAACGGAGAGATGCCTGTTGTTTTCATGGCTTCCTCGTCTGCAACTAGCGTCTGGTAATTGCCTGTTGGCAGCATCCGCTCGTTAAGCTCCCAGCGTTTGCCGGTTGTTAGCGTGAAGCGGTAATCATCTGCTGTACTATTCGCTGCGAACGGTGCATTGATCGTTGTATGGAAAGCGATCAGGCAAGGCATAACGTCCGTTCCTTCATTATGTACCGATACATGCTGCAGTAGACCAGTATCATTTAACGCATAACGAAGTTTAATAGTGAAGCGATGCGGCAAATACGTGTAGATCGGGTGGCTTTCATCGATTGAAATTTTGAGCGATACGTAGCTTTCCGTTTTGTTTGTGCCAAAATCCTCGACACTCCAAGCTGCTGTATGGAAAAATCCGTGCAAATGGTTGCCCGTTTTTGCTTCGTTAACTGGAAAGTTATACGTTCTGCCGTTCCATGTAAAAGTACCATCTTCATAACGGTTTGGGGGAAACAGAACTGGGATGCCGTGAATGCCCGGATTCTCTCTGAAGCTATCCATTTCCTCTAGGGATGGTTCGCGAAGGAAGGTATAGTTGTTTGCTTTATCGCGAAACGCAATAAGATTGGCACCAACAGCAGGCAATACAGCAGCTTCATATGCGCCCCATTGCAGCCATACAGCTTGCTCATCATGAAATAATTTTTCAAATGCTTGTCCTTGCGTAGACATGGTAGTCCTCCTAAAAGTGATTAATAATTGACTTCATTTGTGCAAAAAATATATTAATATTCAACTTTAGAATAGCAGGACAGTAGACAACAAACAACCGCCCTATTCCGATAATAGCGGAAAATGGGGCGGTTGTATGTACAACTATTTTGTTATCCGATATTCTTTGCTTGAAGCACGCTGTGAGAACAGCTGTTGGATGACGAATTGCTTGCGGCGATTTACGGTTACTTGCTTAGAGTCTGTTATTTCGGAGTCAAAATAAATCGTACCAGCATCAATCGTCTTGATTTTTCCGATATTGATGTAGCAATTAGAGCTGACTTGATAGAAGCTGCGTTCGTTAGTCAACTGGCGGATCTGTTCGGCAGTCATTCGTCTCTTTATATTATAGTTTCTGCCATGGAAGCTTACGAGTCCTTGCATACCGAGCTTGAAATAGAGCACGTCTGTCTCCAACTCGAAATCCTCATACACATTCCGTTCGCTCATTACAACATTCATCATCTCAATTCCCCCTTTAGAAATGTGAATCGCTGAATTTGTTAGCGCTTACATTGTAACATGTCACAATAGTATTTGTGAAGTCTTTTATAAAAAAAAGACATTGTTTGATGAAGCCGCTTATGCTATGGTCACTGTAAAGCCAAAAAGTCAGAGAGGTAGGGTTAAAAATGAGCAATTTAAAGGAACTACGGACACCCATAAACGTCCTTTATATCGGGTCATATGGAACAGCGGAGGAATCAACGATTCATGTGTGTACGTTTGACGAAACGACAGGCGAGTTATCTATATTGCAGCGACTTAGCGGGCTCGAAAACGCTTCTTATTTGACTTTAAATCCTAATGGCGGCAGCTTATATGCGGCTAGTGAAACTGAAGCAACCGGTGATGCTAGCGGCGGCTCAGTCGCTTCGTTTGAGATTGATAAAGCAACGGGATTGCTGAAAACTACAGGCAACCGCTTGCTTACATATGGCGCTCATCCTTGCTACATTAGCACGGACAATGCGGGGCAGGTGCTCTTAGCTGCCAATTATACAGGCGGAAACGTTGCATTATTACCGATTAAGGCTGATGGCGGGCTGGAGGAGGCAACATCTGTTCAGCAAAATGCCGGTGAGCTCGGTCCAAACGCTGCAAGGCAGGATGCACCGCATGCTCATTGCATCATTCCGTTTGGTTCTTCTTATGTATGTGCAGTCGATTTGGGTATCGATGCGATCGTTATTTATCGCTTTGATGAGGAACGGCGCTCGCTTATTCCTCATGGGATTAGCAAGGTCCACCGCGGTGCTGGTCCACGTCACTTGATTTTCCATCCTCATTTAAAAGCAGGCTACGTGATGAATGAGCTGGATTCGACGATTACACAATTTGATGTGGATGCGGAACTGGGCGCATTAACAGCAAACCAGGTGATATCAGCATTGCCAGCGGACTACAATGGATATAACGATTCAGCGGATATTCATTTAGGAGTTTCGGGACGTTATTTATACAGCTCTAACCGTGGTCATAATAGTATTGCTGTATTTGCAGTGGATCAAGGAAACGGACAGCTCTCGCTTATTCAGCATATCGATTGCGGCGGAGAGTCGCCGCGAAATTTTGTCCTTACGCCAAGCGGCGATCATTTGCTCGTTGCTCATCAGAAGACTGGCAATATTACTGTATTTTCAGTAGATGCGGAAAGCGGGCTGCTGTCCAAGCTGGATTCGGAGCTTGAGCTGCCTAGTCCTGTTTGCATGAAGTTTGCAATAGCTTAGTTCATGCTTGCTGCACGCTTCGTTGAGGGCAACGAGTGTTTTTCGTTAAGAAAGGCAGGTCCTACTAAACATGTCTGCACAGCAAGATACGAGAAAAATCAATAAAGAAGCGATAAAATCTGCTACTGTATACTCGATACTGATTTGTATCAGCTCCGTTCATCTCATGAATGATATGATGCAATCGGTTGTATCCGCGCTGTTTCCCGTATTGGAGCAATCTCTGCGGTTAAGCTTGGCACAAATCGGCTGGATTGCTTTTACACTCAATATGACTTCATCCGTTATGCAGCCTGTTGTGGGCTTGATCTCGGATAAGAGGCCYGCGCCTTGGATGCTTCTTGYCGGGATGTGTGCCAGCATGCTCGGGATGGTTGGCTTAGCTTTCGCACCGAACTTCTACTTGGTGCTGCTCGCGGTTGTGTTTGTGGGGCTTGGCTCAGCCGTGTTCCATCCTGAGGGCTCTCGGGTTGTTCATTTGGCTGCAGGCAATCGCAGAGCATTCTCCCAGTCAATCTATCAGGTTGGCGGTAATTTTGGTCAAATGCTCGGTCCGTTGATGACGATGCTGATCTTCCTGCCGTTTGGACAGAAGGGCGCTATATGGGGGACACTGCTTGCTGCTACAGCCATTATTATTTTGACGAAAGTCGTTCCTTGGTATAAGACGCAGTTAGCTGTACATGATGGCAAAATGCAGCGCAAAGCGGCAGGCAGCGCGAAGCCCGCTCTTGCACCCAAGGTTGTTGCGTTTGCACTTGCTATCTTGTTCGTGATCGTATTTGCACGATCCTGGTATGCGGCAGCGATCGGTAACTTTTATCAGTTTTATGTGGTGGAAGCCTATCATTTGACGATTAAGCAAGCACAGATTCCATTATTTCTATTTATGGCAGCTGGTGTTGCCGGCACCTTTCTTGGCGGTATATTGGCGGATCGGATCGGACGCAAAAAAATGATGCTGATCTCCATTCTAGGTGCAGCACCATTCGCTCTCATTCTGCCGCATCTCCCTCTAGCCTGGGTATATCCAGTAATCGTAGTGCTTGGTTTTGTTTTGCAATCCGGATTCTCGGTCAGCGTCGTGTATGCGCAGGAGCTAATGCCCAGCAAGGTAGGCACGGCTTCAGGGCTTATAACAGGTCTTGCTTTTGGCATGGGTGGACTTGGTGCGGTTGTTCTCGGATATTTGGCGGATGCCCGTTCACTCAGCTTTGTTATGGTCGCTTGCAGCGTGTTGCCGCTGATGGGCTTGCTGGCGCTTATGCTRCCAAAGGATAGGAAAGAATCGGTGTAACTTGAATAGGAATGACAGAATAGTCGCTTTAAGGATATTTCCTTAAGGCGACTTTTTTTGTTGAAAATAATATTTGATAAAAACCAAACGTAATTATATAATGTTTATAAAATAAGTAGACGTTATTGAGAGGTGTTTGGATAAATGGTTTCTGAAGAGCGTTTTTGGTCGGCGTCGGTAGAAGAACTGAAGCAGGGTTATGTATATGAGGAAGCCGAAGAATTTTATTATTGCCTTATTTGCGGAGAACGTTTTGAGGACGGAGAGATTTTTCGGGATGAGCAGTCAGGACGCTGGTATGAGGCGCGTAAATATGCAGCCTATCATGTCCAGCAGGAGCATGGCTCCATGCTTGATTATTTACTTGAGCTGGATAAGCGGCAGACGGGTCTGACCGACTTGCAGAAGGAGCTTATTCAAGGTTTTGCCGATCAACTGACTGACAACGAAATGATGAGCCGTACTGGAATAGGCAGCGCTTCGACCATTCGGAATCATCGTTTCGTGCTGAAGGAGAAGGCCAAGCAAGCAAAGCTGCTGCTTGCGATTATTGAAATGATGGACCATGGCAACACTGCGGCTCCGCGATTCGTGCCTGTACATCGGACGGCTACACAAATAGATGAACGTTATGCGATTACAGAGGATGAATACGCAGATCTTTTGAAGCAATATTTTCCCGATGGTCCTGAAGGTCCGCTCGCTTCATTTCCGCGCAAGGAGAAACGTAAAGTAGCAGTGCTGCGTCATATCGCCTCTTATTTCAAAAGCGGAGTTCGCTATACGGAGAAAGAAGTGAATGAGCGGTTAATTTCTTTTTGGGAAGAGGATTATGCAACACTGCGCCGCTATCTGATCGATTATGGCTACTTGGATCGTAAGGATGATGGCAAAGTGTATTGGGTGAAGGGTTCGGGAATTAAGAAAAATGAGCTTGAACAGAGTGGGTCGACCGAGCAATTTGAGCAAATGACAGCCGCAAAGAAATCTGCTAAAGGCAAGCAAGGAAAAACGGACAAACAGAAAGCTCAGGCTAAAGAGCAAGAGGAAGAACGAAAGGGTGAGCCAAAAATGGATAAGGCAAAGAGGAAGCAGATGACAGCTGAATACCAAGAGCGTGAGCGGCAGATGGGTGTTTTTCAGATCAAAAATAATGTGAACGGAAAAATTTATTTAGGAAGCTCCACAAATTTAGATGCCCTTTGGGGAAAAGAGCAGTTTGTACTGAATATGAATGGACATGCGAATAAGGAGCTGCAGAAGGAATGGAAGCAATTTGGCGGTGAAAACTTTTCTTTTCTCGTTCTAGAGACCGTTAAATTGGAACAAAAGATTCGTTATGATTATAAAGACGTATTGGACCCGGAAGGCCGTCAACCCGTTGACATGGTGCGACAATACAACAGAGAAGTCAACGATTTAAAGGAGATATGGGCCGAGAAGCTGCAGCCTTATGGTGAAAAGGGTTATCATGGCCCAGCCGAGAAGGTGGAGAAATAAATCATTTTTTGGTTGAGGGAGAGTGCTGATTGCAATGTCTGCTAAAGAAGTAACAGGAGCGGGAGAAAGATTGCTTCGGAATAAGTTTTTTCAAACGATTATATTTTCAAACGTTTTGCTTCAAATTGGAATTTGGGTAAGGAACTTCGCTATTCTGATGTATGTGACAGACAAGACGAACGAGGACCCGTTTGCGATTAGTTTGATGGGCTTCGTGGAATTTTTACCGATTTTCGTATTCTCGTTTATCGGAGGAACGTTTGCAGATCGCTGGAAGCCGAGGCTCACGATGATTTGGTGTGACTTTTTATCAGCGTTGTCTGTGTTTGTTGTACTGATTACATTGCTTTACGGTTCATGGCATATGGTGTATTTTGCAACGTTTGTATCGGCAATCCTATCGCAATTTTCACAGCCCTCTGCTATGAAGCTGTTTAAGCAGCATATTCCGGCAGAGCAATTGCAATCGGCGATGGCGATGTTCCAATCGCTTATGGCGATATTCATGGTGCTTGGTCCGTYACTTGGTGTCATATCGTATCAAAAGTTCGGCATCGAAGTTTCCATTGGAGTCATGGGCGTAGCGTTCTTGCTCTCCGCTGTCGTTTTGTTCAGAATTCCGCGTGATCGTGAAGTGGAGAAAACGGACGCTGCATTGGAGAAACATTTTTGGAAAGAGTTCAAGGATGGATTCAAGTATGTATGGCGCAGTCCAGTCTTGAAAGCACTTGGAGGCACGTTTGCATTAGCGGGTACGGCGGTCGGAATTGCCCAGACGCTTGGCTTGTTCATCGTGCTTGAACGTCTGGGTCAGCCTAAGGAGTTTTTGCAATATATTCTGATGGTTAACGGGATAGCGATGCTGGTTGGCGGCGGGGCTGTCATGGTTATAGCAAAAAAAGTAGCTCCGCAAAAGCTGCTCGCAATTGGCCTATTGATGAGCTCGCTTTGTATGATTGGTGTAGGCTTATCAACAAGCATACCCATTACATTAGTGCTGCAATTTATTAGCGGTTTAGGTTTCCCGATGATTCAAATCGGTATTAGCACAATGATTTTGCAATATTCAGAGGAGTCCTATACGGGACGGGTAAATGGCGTGCTTACCCCGATGTTTATGGGGATGATGGTTATTATGACGCTTGTTGCCGGACAGCTCAAAACGGTGTTTCCGCTCGTCGGCATTTATTGCGTCGCAGGATCGATTATGTTTTTGGGAATGCTGCTCCTAGTTCCGTTGTTCAAGCATAAACCGCTTGTTGTTCAGTCTAGTTCTTAGTTGGAGAGAAAGCATATTCATAATGAATAGGGATACAGAGCATGGATGGGGAATAAACCTCATTGCTCTGTATTTTTTTGTTAAAGCAAAAATGTGCGTACGCAAAATAGATTTCGGAAAACACTAAATCTATTTTCGTTGTTGATTGGTAATCTATAAAAGATGTGTGAATTTCAAAGCGTTAAATTTATCTTTTATTATGAAATATTATAAAAAGAATCAAAAGCAGCAGAATATAATAAAATCAAAAAACATTAACGATAGAAGTGATTAAACCTATATATTGACAGATTCTCCGGTGTGAAGTAACATTTGCTGTAGTTGATATGTAGGATAGCGAAGCACGCTTATTCCCTCGATAGAGGGAGGGGCGTGCTTTTTTGCGTTGCTTCAGCAGTGTTTCTTGGGAGAGTGGCCTGCTGATGGGGGGAAGGAATGTTGTCGAAATACGGGAAACTTTGGAGGGAAAAGGGGATAAGAAAAGAAGGGGAAAGAGACGGGCAAGAAGAATGATTATGATGTTGCTGTAAAAAAATGTGTTAAAAATGTTTTTTAGTTCGCTATTGAATAATCATTATTACAAAAATGGGAGTGGTTAAATATGCGGAAAATAGGACAAATCATGCTCGCAATTACGTTATTGGTGACGATTCTAATAAATACGGAGATAGCTGCGGCAGCAGTTGCTTTTACAGATACAAAAACGCATTGGGCAAAGGATGAAATTGCGACGGCTGTTAACCAAGGATGGATTAATGGTTATGATGCAAAAACATTTAAGCCAAATGCGAACATGACGCACGCAGAGTTTTTGAAGTCGATTGTGATGGCGATGAAGGTGAAAGTGGAAGATACAGATACGCCTTTTGTTGATGACACGGGTTGGTTCCGAACTTATATTGCTACGGGTTTAAAACAATCAATTATTAAGGTTGGCGACTATCCAGAAAATACATTTGAACCAAATCGCATGATTACGCGAGAAGAGATCGCGCGTATGACGATTCGTGCGCTAGGCAAAGATGCCGAAGGCGTAAAGTCGGGTTATTTGGCTGTGGCAAAGAAGCTGGAAATTATGAAGGGTTATCCCGATGGTTCGATGGGCGGGGAGAAGAATGCAACTCGTGCTGAGGCAGTGGTGATGATTCTGAATACGTTGACGGTGAAGAATCCTCTAGCACCGGATACGTCATATCCCAAGACAAAAGAACAACTTAATACTTTAGTTCAGTCTTTTCCTAACTTTAAAGGGACAACCTCGTATGGGCACAATGACATTTTATTAATTAATAGTAAAGGATCTGATGATTTTCTTGATAATACTTTAGGGGTGGTTTATGACAGTAGTTTAAAGTTTACGCGTATCTCAGTATATAAACCAATTGAAGAAAACAAAGCAATAGTAAAGCACTTATTACAAAATTACTACCCAAAAACTTTTGAAAAAGCTTATGCAAGTTATATTAAAATCAATGATACAAAATTTGTAGAAGGAAAAAATATATTTAAAACAAAATATGATAATCGATCCTTTGAAGTTATTAAAGGTAGTAACAATGAAACAGTAACGATTCGGATCGGAGAATAAGGTGAATGTTGAGTTCATATAAAAACAAATTAATATGGGTTGTAACCACAACCTTATTAATGGCTTCCATTACTTGTCAATCACCCATTCAAGCTGCCGGAGTTCAAGATTGTCCTTTACCTTCGGATTACGATGCTGAATCTAAAATTTTAATTGAGCAAAATAATATTCCGACTGCTGTCGGAAAGCACAAATTAAATGGTAATTATTTATCGAATAAATGCGGGCTTGGGTCGAAAGCTGTTGTATATGGTTCACCTGCAAGTGTCACTGGAAATGAGTTTGACCAAGGGCAATGGCGATATCTTGGATACGATATTAACGGAGTTGTCTATCGTAACTGGTTATTTAGAAGTGATTCAAGAGCAACATTAAATGTTGCGAAAAATTGGGTGAGGACTCCATGGAATACATCTGTTGGAGATCAAAAAGGTATTACCGATACAGAGTATATAACGTCACATCCTGATGCGGAAAAATGGTTGGAGGTTATTGTAGACCCATATAAAGAATCTCCGACATTTGTTCAGAGTTATAATAAACGAACAAATAAAGGATGGACGGGAGATACGCTTAAAGACTATGTGATTATCCAGCAAGTACCAACAGACTACACTCCTGGTATTGTTCAAATGTGGAATATTTGGCAACCTGACGGATCTTGGTGGTACGAGATGTTTTATATACCACCATTAAACAAGTTAGAGGTTAAGAAACAGCCTGACCTCATTATTAGTGAGTTAATTAGTCCAGCTGACGCGTGGGTCGGAGACTCGGTACCAATAAAGATAACAACAAAAAATCAAGGTAAAGAAACTAGTGGCGCATTTACAGTCGGTATTGTTGGCACAAACATTAAATCAGAACTAATTTCAAACATACCACCCGGACAAATCAAAACAGTTACCGTCAATGTATCCTCAGCATCAAGCGGAATTAAGACCTTCACAGCGAAGACTGATTTTGGTGAAGCCGTCATCGAATCAAACGAAAATAACAACACCAAAGATTTTAAAATTGCATTCAACAAAAAGAACGAACCCACAACTCCAATAGCCATCATCTCTCATAAAGAGGGAGACCATCGAACAACCCCCGAAATAACCATGAAGCCGGCAACAGAGCCGATGCTTGATGACAAACTCTCCTATTCGCCAGGCAAGGAATCAATCACCATTCGAGAATGGAAATATAAAAACCCAACAGGTAAAACGATTGCAACAAAACCAACAGCAAAAGATTTTGCTGCTGAAGGGAAATACATAATTGAACTGCGTGTCACCAATAGCGCAAAAAAAGTTTCGGAATGGGCGCAGCTGATAATAAATGTGGCCAATAAAGCAACGCCAAATCCAAGCGATAGTCCTACGCCAACACCTGAACCAACGCCTACACCTAAGCCTGATTTGAAAGCGGATATAGAATTTGATCCCCCTAGCATCATTGCAGGGGAAAAGTCCTCGCTTATAAATCGGTCAAAAGGATTGAACGGCTACACATGGACATTCACGAACAACTTGAGCGCAGTACTACCAAATAATACAGACTTTGAGTTTTTGTACAAAACGTATTCAAATCATGGGTTTTATACGGCTGAAATTACCGTAACCGATGAATTTGGCGGATCGCAAAAGGATACTGCATTGCTTCGGGTTGTCGATCCCAAACCAGTAGCCATCGTATCGGGAATAACGCGTGTAATACAAGGAAGACCGTTAGAGCGGCCTTACAATCTTTTAAACTCGTATACACCATTAGAGGATAGAGGCGAAAAAATAGATTTTAGCAAGTCGGAGATGCGCTATAAAAAAGTAGGGGATGCAGCCTATACAAATGGTTGGTTCACCGTAACGCCTGCTAATTTAGGAGAATATAGTATCGAAGGAAAGGTTTATGACACGACTGGAAGAGTTAGTGATTGGGATGATTTGATTATAGAGGTTATACCTGATGCACCGCCTACAGTGGAAGTGATAGCACCTGAAGAGTCTTATCGGGGCAATGGCTTTATGCTTTATATCGATGCAGAGAGTCCTGATGGAGATATTCTAAATCATCTTTTTCTCGAAGAGCGATATGACCAAGATGGTGATGGAAACTTTGAGGAAGAAGCGTGGAAACCCTTATATGATGGAGTTTTTAAAACAACGCATTCGCTCAATTACTCCAAAGTAGGGAAGAGGCAGTATCGTGCTGCCGTGACRGAAGACTATGGGTTAAAAGGCAATTCAGGAATTGCCACTACTGATATTCTGAACTACGCGCCGTCTGCAAACTTTAACGTGTTTGGAATTACACAGCAGCCAGGACAGGGAGAAGACAGCGGCCCACCAGTTACGAACTACTCAACACAATCGATTTTCCGTTCGTGGACGGTTAAGACGCCATACAAAGGCGGAAATGCCCAAAAAGCGGCATGGAAAGCGGATGCTACTACACTATCGACAAAAAATGGAGTATACGCAAACTTTTCTGTGGGATACCCAAACTCAGGAAATGGAGCGAACTCACGAACAAAATATCAGCTTGCTGCTGATATTGTTGCTAAACCCACTTGGAGTGTGCCAATTACAGAAATATTATTCAACAAGGTTTTTGGTGGGAACCGGCTATATTCTTATAATCAAAATTATAGTTTGCCTAACTATCCCTACACATTTTATGAGCGAAATTCAATTACAGGTGAGCTTTTGAGGACGGTTAAATTTGATACACCTAGCAATTTCACACTTATGGAAATTGGTGGAGATGAAACATTTTACTTTGCAGATAGAAGACAAAATGCAGCCAACCCGTATTTAGCGGTCATTGCGAGGTACGATAAAAATGGTGTATATCTTGATTCAATTCATTTGCAATCTAGTTTAACATCACCTAGCGGACTAGGCAGCGGAATTGGGCCGGCTCTTGTCCAAATATCATCTGATGGCGAATATATGTATGTGGCTAGTAAATTCTCGTATGATGTGCCGGATGAATATAATTATGGTTACAATAATCAATTGCGAATTTTCAAATACTCCTTAAAAACGAAAAGCTTAGTATGGGAAGCACCAGGGGAGAACTTGGATCGTGGATTTATTTCAAACATCAACTTGACCGAAGATGATAACGGAGATACGTACGTTACGTATAACTTTGAAGATCGCTATTCTTCTGGATTAGGAGGAGTGAGAGGTCTCGTTGTACAAGTGAAAAAAAATGGTGTAACTCGTACCGTTAATGTAGGGGGTGCAATTGGACTATCTGCGGCTTCCATATCTGATTCAAAAAGATTTGTATATGTAAATTATGTGTCCATGGGCAGCAGTAAAACAGGTACTACTATGTTTGAGGCAATTGAGAGCGGTACTAACTATTACGGTGAAGAAATATTTAGGAGCGCTTTTGGAAGAAGGATTGTCAGTTACGAAAGTTCACATCCATTAGGTTATTCAGATGTAGCACCCAATGCAAATCCAATCGTATTTTCCAATTTATTGACGTATTCCCAAGGTAGAACGCACGAATCGTATAATGCATTTTTTAATTACTATGGAGACCAACACGGCGGTTTTCAAGGTGTAGATTATGGTGCAAACCTTGGTAAAATATTTATCAATCAATACGATCAGATTATTTATCCTGTGTTTATGGGTGTGGGAACCTCTTGGGGTGATCCCGATGCACCTAAAAAAATATGGGCCACGTTGTATAACGCAACAACCAATAGTGTCATTGCCCAGACGCCATATTCCGGACCAGAACCAGGAAATAATCAAAAGCAATCAGGAACATCAACCCCTATTTTACCCGATGGCTCCATTTATGTTTTTTACGAAAGAAATGTCATGCCGTTTGTTTCAGCTAACGCTAATGGAACATTAAAGGAAATAGATGCAAATACCGTTGAAATTACGAGCGACGATTGGGGCGGACTGCTCTATGATGCAGGAAGCTCTATGAAAAACTACGCTTTAGAATTTAATGCGAATGTAAGTGATATAAGAAACGACAAGGTTATCGGAGCTGCTTTTCAGATTCAGAATGAGAAGAATATGTATGCAATGGAGTGGAGCAAGAACACCCTGTCGCTATTTCGTGTAGTCAATGGTGCGAAAAGGTTATTGCAATCTGCACCTATGACACGAACAGCATTTAACACGTATCCGATTAAAGTAGAATCGGTTAATGGCATCCAGCGTGTATATGTGAATTATGCGAAAGTACTAGAGGTTGCCGATGGTACGTATACAAGAGGCTACGCGGGATTAATGTCACTTGGGCAATCCAACGCTGTATTCTCTAATGTAAAGAAAACGAACTATGGTGACACCTACACGGAACAAACCTATGATTCCGTTCTCGTCAATGATCCGATCTCTTATGAGAAACTATTCAATGACGTTGAAAAAGATCCAATGGGAGCAGAAGAGTGGAGCTACAGCCATAATCCAAACTTCTTTGAAAATCCAGAAGGGTTGAGCATTTATAGCGGAAAAACGTATGGATCAACCATAAACGCGCTAGAGAAACCTGGGGTATATGAAATCACCTTCCGTGCTAAAGACAATCCTGGTCTTTCTGCTTATAGCAAATGGTCAGAGCCAGTGAAAAAGCTGCTTTATGTACATCGACGACCGATCGCACAGCCGGATGTTAGGTTTACAGGCAAGGTTTTTGCAGAAGGTGAAGCACTAGATTATGAAACATTTGATACCTCTTATGATCCTGATATTGCTCATATTTTATCAGACAAGTTATTCCGTACACGGTGGGCTGATCAAACCGCATGGACAGTTGGGAAACGAGAGTACTATAATCGCCCTGGTGTGGAGTTGATCATACAGGAGCAAGTACGAGATATTCATGGCGCTTGGTCATATTGGGGGCAAACGATTGTCTATAAAGAAGGAATACCGCCAGTTAACCAAACGAAGCCTGTTATGACCATAACGGTTCCAGCTGGAACAACTCCAACAACACCAACAGTGCTGATAAAAGAACCGACGATTCGATGGACATATTATGATGCTCAAAACGATCCACAAGAGCGATATCGACTAATGCTGACCTATGTCGATAACAATGAAACGGCCTTGTATATTGAGCATGAAGGAAATGCACTTACGTATCCTATGCTTGCGGAAAGCATCGTTCCAGGTCGCGTCGTTAAGGTGCAAGGGCAGGTTTACTCAGCAGGGGTATGGTCAAATTTAAGTAATGTTAAATATTTTGTGCTGGATCTCCCGCCGCAAACCTATTTACTTTCATTTAACGGGCTTGATGCTAATAATCCTATTTATACAAACTCAAATCGTCCACAGCTGCACGCGTTTACGATTGATCCAGAGAACCACCCCATTAAAGCGATAGACTATGAGGTGTTCAAAGCATCAAGCGGTGTTATGGTAGTGGACACGAATTCTGCTTTGGCTGCTGCTAATTACACAACACCTGCGTTAGCTGAGGGGCTGCATTACTGGAGAGCGAGAGCGAACGACAGCTATATATGGGGACCGTATTCAAGCAACGGGTTTTTCTTTGTCGATACGATTAAACCTGCAGATGTGAATGAACAGCTTACTGTTGAACCTACGGCCGTAACGGTTCAGTTTAATACCTTCTATGATGCCGAACCTTCCTCGGGACATGCTGCTCGCACCTTCTATTTGCAAAAAGTGAACTCTGACGGCAGTGTGACAAATATTGATTTAAATGGTGACGGTAAAACGGAATACAGCATTCCTTTAGCGCTTTCCAAGCAATCATATAAAGTTGCTGGGTTGATTTCTGGACAAGCATATCGTCTTACCGTAATCGATTATGACGTTGCCGGCAATGAAGGGCATTATGAATATATTTATTTCATTACCAATCGACCTCCGACGGCTGACTTTGATTGGACGCCCAAACCTGTATATGAAGGAGATATGACAACTTTTCTATCGAATGTGACAGATGCTGATGGCAATACACTTACGATTGCTTATGAGCTGACAAGTCCGCTCGGCGTGAAGAACAGCTATTTCTATACCGTTAATGGTCCAAACTATCCGGTAAAAGGGCCTTCACTGAGGTTAACAACGGTAGGGCTTTGGAGTATGAAGCTTACGGTTAGCGACGGTATAGCTGATCCGGTTAGCGTAACCAAAACGTTGCAGGTGCTGCCGCTACATGTCAATGCTTATGTACGGCATACGGAGCTATGGGATCAGCATCGTAAGGCTTTTAATTTAAAACAATCAGGAGATGAGAATTCGCCGCGCGGTTATTCGGTATTTTGGGCAGGAGAGAAATTTATACTGGAGGCAGATACGACCATTACAGGTACGGCTACAAAAGCGGATCGGGTAGAGGTGCATATGCGTAATTACGAATCGTCTCTAACTGCGTTAAACACAGGGCAAACCAACTGGAAGGGTGAGCTTTGGGATGCCTCATTCACAAAGCTTGCTAAAGGCACCTTAACATTCACATTTTCTGCTTATTACAATAATGGCACAGTGAAAACGAAGTCAGTAGACATAACGATCGATGGACAAACATTAGATATTGTTGGCGTACATCGCGTTCAATAGTGGAGCGGGTTATTAGGTCAATTGTAAGTGCAAAATCAAAAAAACAGGCATGCTTCCATCGCAGCATGCCTGTTTTTTTGTTTGAGACTAATGAGCACTAATCCTCGATAGCGGCTTTTTTGCTGTTGATCGCTTTAATTCGTTCAACATCAAACTTCGGTTGACGATCGTAAGTATAAAGCCCATTCACTTCTTGTTCCACGTCATAAAGCTGTGTATAACAGAACCCGAACATATTAGGATTCTCAAGAAGAGTGCTGGTCAAGCCGTCATATCTTTCAATAAATTGCTCGACGCTTTGTGGGCGATCCCCGTAGCCCCAGCTTTTCTCGTCGGACTGATTTGGATTCCACCAAATTCCGCCATACTCACTGACGAAATAAGGTTGGCCGTTATAGCTTTGTCTATCGGGGAAGGAAACCCACGCCTCGCCTTTCTCGGCAAACGGCTGATAACGTTCCCTGAATGTAACAGGATTCTGATCATAATCGTGAACGTCAAAAATGTCCGTAACAACATGGAAGTTGCCGCTTGTATCGATGACAGGACGCGTTGGATCAATAGCTTTAGTCGTCTCATAAACGACGCGAAGTACGTCATTATCTTGGCGAGTGCCGCGCGATGAGTCCCAAGTTTCATTAAATGGGCACCATCCGATCAAGCTTGGATGGTTGAAGTCTCGTTCCACTCCTTCAATCCATTCCGGTAGAAATTGAGCAAGGCTGGCTGCTGTTGATATATCGAGACCCCAGTTAGCATGCTCTCCCCATACCAAATATCCAAGCTTATCTGCCCAATATAGGAATCTAGGCTCGAACATTTTCTCATGCAATCTTGCACCGTTGAAACCAAGTGCGAGCGACATTTCAATATCTTGTTTTAAATCATCGTCAGTGGGTGCTGTATAAATGCCTTCAGGATAAAAGCCTTGATCAAGAACGAGCCGTTGGAATACGGATTTGCCATTAATACGGAACGCCTTGCCATCCAATTGAATGGAACGCAAACCGAAATATGAAGAAGCTGAGTCCAATACTTCGCCATCTCGTATGAGCTCAAGCTCCAGATCATAAAGAACAGGTGAATCGGTGTTCCATAATTTGATTTTGGAGAGGGGCAGCGTTAATGAAACGGACATCGAGCCGGCGTTTGCCGTTTGTTTTCCTACCGACAGGCCATCGAGCAGCGCATTACAGCGGAACTGTACATCTTTTGTGTTTCCAGACAGCTTGGCAGTTACGTGCAGGCAGCTGTTCTCCGGGTCTGGAACGAAACGGCAAGATTCTATATATGTTTCAGACACATGCTCAAGCCAAACTGTTTGCCATATGCCAGTCGTGCGGGTATAGTCGCAGCCTTGTGAATGGTAGGTACCGCTCTGCTTGCCGCGCGGTTGTAAGCCAGAGCGAGTATCGTCCTCGGCATATACGGTAACCACATTTTCACCTTGCTGCAGGGCATCTGTAATATTGAATGAGAAAGAACTGTAACCGCCTCGATGCTTGCCTACATGCTTGCCATTAACCCACACCTGAGCCTCGTAGTCTACCGCTCCAAAATGCAATAATGTATGTCCACCGCTCCAGTTGTCAGGAAGCTTGAAGCTTCGTTTGTACCAAACGGCTGGAATGAAATCAGTATGCCCAATGCCTGACAGCCGGCTCTCTGGACAAAAGGGGACGATGATGCGTTGAGATAGCTTTTGCTCGTCTCGGTTTAATCCGCGCGAGATACCGCTTTTTCCAGGATCCATTTCAAATTGCCATTCACCATTTAAATTGAGCCATGAATTTCGAGTGAACTGGGGTCTTGGGTATTCAGGGCGAGGGATTTGCTGCTGTTCCATTTTTCATTCCTCCATTATATTAATTTTAAAGTTAATAATAAGTTCTTATATTATTGATTTTAATGAATATTTGACCGAATTGTCAATGAATAATTAATTTTTATCTTTTCTAATTAACTTATAAATTAATTAAACGCTTATTTAAAACACCAATCTAAAAGAAGATGGTATTAAATCGATACTATTAACTGATTAACAATACTGAATAAAAATACTGATCAATACTAATGAGTAACATCACTGAGTACCATTACTGATTAAAAATACTAATCAAAGTTACAGCCGTAAAATAACCTAAGTAGCCGTACTAAACCTAATTGTGAGCACTTCATATTTTCCAAGAGGTATCGTGCAATGAGAAATAAAGAGGGGGTGAAAAGGAGCTGATCAAGCCGGGTGAATATTAATTTAATGCTGTCCTGTTAAAAAAAGCCTGCATCAGAGTTGATCTGCTGCAGGCCATGAGAAAAAACAATATTCAGCAATGCATAATGATGCTACTGCCCACTCTTAATTTTCGTGAAAAACGTGCTAATTGCGTAATATGCCGCGCCGCGTACAGCTGACTGCTCTTGAAGCTCTGCAAACAAGATTCGCATACGTTCGCGATGATACGAAAGTGTGCGCTGATCGACGGCAGCTTGTACGGCCGGCTCCAGCCATTGAGCAGCACGGCTCATACGGTTGCCAATAATGACAACGTCAGGATTAAATACGTTGACGATATTAGCAATGCCCGCGCCCAAATAATCGCCAATCGAGCGTATATGCGCGATAACTCGTTTATCTCCAGCTGTTGCAGCAAGCAGCAGATCCTCCAAGCTCTCAAAGCCTAACGATGCTGTACTCTCAAGCAAAGCATTTTCCGAAGCATATAGCTCCCAACAGCCCCGATTGCCGCAGCTGCAAGGTTTGCCGTCATACTCAATTGAGAGATGGCCGAGCTCACCCGAGAATCCCGACGCGCCTTTATATAATTCCTTGTTCAAAATAATGCCAGTACCAATACCGATTCCGACGCTGACATAAATTTGGTTGGCGATGCCTCGACCTGCCCCGTATTTCTGCTCTCCTTGCGCGCCCGCATTCGCTTCATTGTCTATCGTAACGGGGAGATTGAATCGCTCTTCGAGCTGCCGTTGCAGCTCAACTTGACGCCATTTTAAGTTCGGTGCAAAAAGGATCGTGCCATTGTCATCCACGATGCCTGGTACACCGACGCCGATTCCGACAATCCCGTATGAGCTCTCTGGCGCATTATTAATAAGCAGCTCAATACATGAAATTAACTGCCCGATGACATGATCAGCATCCTGCTGCTTCAGACTGCGCTGCTGCTCGGCAATCACATTGCCTTCGAGGTCTACGAGCAGGCMGCGAATATAATTGACACCAAGATCGATTCCAACAGCATAACCAGCCGTACCATTAAAGAGCAGCATGACAGGTTTGCGMCCGCCGCTGGATAACCCGGGACCATTCTCAACGACGAGATGGGTGTCGATCAAATCCTGAACGAGACTGGAAACAGTCGCCTTATTTAATCCCGTCAACTCCGATATTTGAGCTCGTGAGAGCGGGGCATAACCAAGCACCGCTTCAAGCACGATGGCTGTATTTATTTTTTTGATGAGCGCTAAGTCGCCTGTTGGTTTCATTTTCAAAAAAGAATGCCTCCGTCCAAATGAAAATATTTATTATTGTATCATGAAAAGCCTGATCTAGAGCCTACTAGATGGGGATGCGGATTTTGAGTCATCTAAGCCAAATAAGTACTCAATATATTTTAACACAAAAACTTAGTTTGTTTAATAGACAAACTAAGTAAAGGCATGTTATTCTTTATGTAAGCACTATCATAAACTTCTAATCCATGAAGGAGGATTTTGATTACGATGACTTATTTTAAAAATATTAACACTATCCAATTTGAAGGTAAGGGCTCAGACAATCCGCTTGCATTCAAACATTACGATCCAAACCAAGTTATTATGGGCAAAACGATGGAAGAGCATCTTCGCTTCGCAGTTGCTTACTGGCATACATTTAATGCGAATGGTTCGGACCCATTCGGATCAGCTACTATGGTTCGCGGCTGGGATCAATATACAGGCCTTGACCGCTCCAAAGCGCGTGTTGAAGCTAACTTTGAATTCATGACTAAATTAAATATTCCTTTCTTTGCTTTCCATGATGTGGACATTGCACCTGAAGGAGAAACGCTGCAAGAAACGAACAAAAATCTTGATGTTATCGTAGCTTTATTGAAGGACAACATGAAATCCTCCGGTAAAAAGCTGCTTTGGAACACTGTTAATATGTTCACAAATCCGCGTTTTGTTCATGGCGCTGGCACAACTTGCAATGCTGACGTTTATGCTTATGCTGGTGCGCAGCTCAAAAAAGGTCTTGAAGTGGGTAAAGAGCTTGGTGCGGAAAACTATGTTTTCTGGGGCGGCCGCGAAGGTTACGAAACACTTCTTAACACGGACATGGGCTTTGAGCTTGATAACCTAGCACGCTTGTATCATATGGCAATCGCTTACGCGAAGGAAATTGGCTTCGACGCACAATTCCTGATCGAGCCGAAACCAAAAGAGCCAACTAAACATCAGTACGACTATGATGCAGCAACAACGATTTCATTCCTGCAAAAATACGGCTTGAAGGATCATTTCAAACTTAACCTTGAAGCGAACCATGCTACGCTTGCTGGCCATACGTTCGAGCACGAGATTCGTACGGCTGCAATCAACGGCATGCTTGGATCGCTTGATGCGAACCAAGGCGACCTGCTTCTTGGCTGGGATACAGATGAATTCCCAACCGATCTATATTCAACTACACTAACGATGTTTGAAGTATTGAAAGCTGGCGGCATTGGCCGCGGCGGCGTTAACTTCGATGCGAAGGTTCGCCGTGCATCGTTCGAAACGGATGATCTGTTCCTTGCTCACATTGCTGGTATGGACAGCTTCGCTTGGGGCTTGAAAGCAGCTGCCAAATTGACGGAAGAGAAAATTCTCGACAACATCGTTGACAACCGTTACCGCAGCTTTAAAGAAGGCATCGGCGCGGATATCGTATCCGGCAAAGCAACGCTTGCTTCACTTGAGCAATATGCGCTTCAAAACAATCCAATTAAAAATGAGTCCGGACGTCAAGAACGAATCCGCCTTATCTTGAGCGAAGTTATTTTCAGCGTTTAAGTCGGGAGGACTCTGACAAATGAGCTATGTAATCGGTATAGATTTAGGAACAAGCGCCGTTAAAGTGCTGCTTGTTGACCGTGATGGCACGGTAGCTGGGGAAGTCTCCCGCAGCTACCCGCTGTTTCATGCTTACTCCGGTTGGAGCGAGCAGCGGGCAGATGATTGGGTAGAAGGTACAGTTGAGGCTTTGCGTGAATTGACATCAACAGCAGGCATCGATGCCCAGTCAATTGAAGGGATTAGCTTCTCCGGCCAAATGCACGGACTTGTACTGCTGGACGGTGAAGGAAATCCTGTTCGCAACGCTATCTTATGGAATGATACGCGTACAACGGGGCAATGCCGTGAAATCGAACGCACGCTTGGAGACAAGCTGCTTAGCATTACTCGCAATCCAGCTTTGGAGGGCTTTACGCTTCCAAAAATTTTATGGGTTCGCGAGAACGAGCCGGATGCTTTCGCGAAGGCAAAGCTGTTCCTTCTGCCGAAGGATTATCTTCGCTACCGCTTAACTGGCGAGCTTCATATGGATTACTCTGATGCGGCGGGAACGCTTCTTCTTGATGTGGCTGGCAAAGCATGGAGCGAAGAAGTGCTTGAAGCATTTGGAATCCCGGCACAATTTTGCCCACCGCTTGTTGAGTCGCATGGACTCGTAGGTACGCTGCTGCCGCAGTATGCTGACAGCACAGGGCTGCCAATCACGACAAAGGTGTTCGCGGGTGGAGCGGATAATGCATGCGGGGCGATTGGCTCAGGCATTTTATCCGAAGGGTTAACGCTTTGCAGCATTGGTACTTCCGGTGTTATTCTCTCTTACGAGAATGACAAGACGAAGGATTTTGCAGGCAAGGTGCATTTCTTTAATCACGGCAAAGAAGACTCATTTTATGCAATGGGTGTTACGCTTGCTGCCGGCTACAGCTTAAGCTGGTTTAAGAAAACATTCGCTCCGAATGAATCCTTTGATCAATTGCTCGAAGGTGTAGGTGCAGTGAAGCCGGGAGCTGGCGGACTGGTGTTCACGCCATATCTCGTTGGCGAACGCACCCCACATGCGGATCCACTCATTCGTGCAAGCTTTATCGGCGTTGACGGATCACATGAACGCATTCATTTTGCTCGCGCGGTGATGGAAGGCATTACTTTCTCGCTTAATGAGTCAGTCGATATGTTTAGACGCGCCGGCAAGACGGTTGATACGATCATTTCGATCGGCGGCGGCGCGCAGAACCCAGTATGGCTGCAAATGCAGGCTGATATTTTCGATGCAAAGGTTGTCGCACTAGAGAATGAGCAAGGACCTGGTTTAGGCGCTGCGATGCTAGCTGCATATGGTGCAGGCTGGTTCGACAGCTTGGAGTCCTGTGCGAATAAATTCGTTAAGCATGCAGATTCGTATTCGCCGCAGCCTGAAGCGGTTGCTGCTTATGCAGGCATTTTCAAAGTGTACCAGCAGGTTTATGAGCAAACAAAAGGTTTGAATGAGGCGCTAGCGCTTTATCGCGGCTAGTCGTACACAATAGAAGGGACTGTTATCCTCAATTTGAGGGTGACGGTCCTTTCTTTTTTTTGGACCAATGATTCAGAAAAGTGCCTTTTATTAAAACATTTAAACTAACATTCTATCGTGAAGGAGCATCCGCTATGCCGGCGAAGTTTCTGCATCCCCGGAAGTGCAGTATGCGTCAGCAGAGGAAATATCATTATCAGCTAACGGCTTGAGTATAATTGCAATGGAAATGAACGAAGTGGCTCAAAAGTTCAAGCTTTAAATAAAACGTGGAGCAGCTATTATCGTTTATAGCTGCTCCAGATCATTTCGGGTCTAACACCCAGCTCTCCGGCGATCAATTCTGCCGTTAGACGCTGGGGCTTTTTTATTTTCCCATTGCGAATTTTGGAAATGGTCGTAAGAGAGATAAGCGTTGACTGAGCGAGTGAAGTGACGGATATATTTTTACTGAGCATAAGCATACGAAGCTTGTAGGAAGGGTCCTCATCCTGATTATTCATATGAAGGCTGGTTAATATGACAACAAAGTTTTTTAAGGTCCGATTGCCATTGTAAAACGGTTGAACAACTGCATCAGCATTATAGCAACGATCCCCAAGCTTAAGATGAAAGTCCACGGATTCAGCTGTTCGGTTGTTTTTCGCATATTCTAATACTCGCTTAAGCTTGCTTCGTTCATGGTCTGGAACAAGCTCAAATATGGATTTGTTCAAATAGGAAGAGGAGGGCTGCTGTACTGGTGCATAATAATGCTTAAAGCTCATAATGTTATAGCGCTCATTCACAACGGCAGATACCATTATTTTATGATGCAAAATATATTCGTCAATCCATTTTGCTTCCCGTAAATCCTTGCAAATGATGACATAAACAATGCGGTCTTCGAGCTGGAGCTTGCGGCAGGACAAACGTATATCTGCAGGAGTCGATGACTTCGTGACAAGCTTGCATTCAAGAAGCGGTGATAGGGCTTGCTCATCAGCAAGTTGATGTACGGCTTCATCAAAGGAGAGAGTTGTCTCATCCGTCGATATAATAGTAGATGGATCGAGGAGCATAAGATCTGATTTCTTAAAACCGGAAAAAGCTGCAAAAGCTTGATTGACGTCTACAATAGACCAACGGGATTCGTCCCACTCGACGATAAGCATAGGATCTGAAAGTAAATAAAATAAATGGTTCATCGATGACATCCTCCTTATCAATAGCCTAGCTGCACACTAATGTAATGATTATGTCATAAAACATAACATAATAAAATAGTTATTTGTAATTATATATCATGACGCCTTTCCATATTCTTTTTTTACATGATTTTGTATGAATAGGGTATGTTAAACAAAACGTTAGAAAGGATGATCGCTATTGTCTACGAACTCAGCCTTATTATTTGATTTTAACGATGCTCAAAGTGCAGCTCTTGCTTGCGAGACGCTGAGGGAGCTCGGATATGAGACGGTTCTTCATGAAGGAAGCAGCATGCATGTTCATTTAGAAGGAAGCGATCTCACTTCAGCACTCGAAATTGCACAATCACATGGCGGTCAGCTCGTCGAGCAAGCGAATATCGATGCGAACGCAGTTACCGGCACTGCATACTCGCTTGATGCGATTGCAATTCCGGCACATCTTGTGAATGAGGACTGGGCTGCAGAGGGTGGACAAGGCAATGATGCTGAGGAGCTGCACAATCGGGATGAAGCTGCGGATTATTCCGAGGAATTTCTTCCTGACCCCGGGACGTATGATCATTTTTCAGGGGATGTTCGAATTTAGCCGTACTTCACGTACATAATTGCAATAAAAAATGGCTGTCTCAACGTTTAACGACGTTTGACAGCCTTTTTATATCCTTACTGAATGACAGCATTAAGTCCTGCCGTATAACCTGTGGAGAAAGCCGCAGTAATGTTGTAGCCTCCGGTGTAGCCATGAATATCTAGTATTTCTCCGCAAAAAAACAAACCGCTCATGAGCTTGGATTGCATCGTCTTTGGATCGATTTCCTTTAACTGAATGCCTCCGCCGGTTACAAAAGCATCTTCAATAGATAAGGAGCCGTACACTCTAATCGGAAAATGTTTGATCAGCAGCGAAAGGGCTATCCAGTCCTGTTTTGGAATATTGTCATAAGTAAGGCTATCCGGCAATCCGGCCTTTTGAAGCAAGATTGGTATCATTTTTTCCGGCAAATAACCTTTAAGGACATTTTTAATCGTTTTTTTCGGTTCAAGCTCGGAGAGTTTCAATGTTTCCTTATAGACCTCGTCTTTGCTTTTATCAGGCACTAAGTCAATCGCAACCTCAATATTGCCCGTCTTAAATTGCTTAAGAGCTTTCACAACAAATTGACTGCATCTTAGCACAATAGGTCCGGAAATACCGAAATGCGTAAATAGCATATCGCCTTGATGCTCAATAATCTGCTTCCCTTTTGGGTTCCAAACCGACAGCGCAACGTCCCTCAGAGATAGTCCTTGCAGCTCCTTACTTACAATGAATGGCTCATTTGACGTAAGCGGAACCTCAGTAGGAAAAAGCTCAGTTATCGTATGTCCAGCTTTTTCTGCCCATGCATAACCGTCGCCGGTTGAGCCGGTCTGGGGCACGGACTTGCCGCCTGAAGCTACGATGACACTGCGGGCACGGAATGTTTCACCAGCTTTTGTACGCACGCCTGTGACCCTTCCATTGTCATACATGATATGATCGACAGGAGCGTTCAGTATGATTTTGACACCTTGTTTGCGTACCTGGTTAACAAGCGTATCTACCACCGTTTTAGCTCTATCTGATACGGGGAACATGCGCCCGTTATCCTCTTCCTTTAAAGCAATGCCAAGGTTCTCAAAAAAGGCGATAATATCCTTATTGTTGAAATTGGAGAATGTACTGTGAAGAAAACGCCCATTGCCGGGAATATGCTTGATCAGCTCATCCAGTTCTTTATTATTCGTTACATTGCAGCGGCCGCCGCCGGATATGCCGAGTTTGCGTCCTAATTTATCGCCTTTGTCCAGGAGAAGCACTTTAGCGCCTTCCTTGCTTGCAGCAATACCCGCCATTAGTCCTGCGGAGCCTCCACCAATTACAATTGCATCATATTGCATCGCTTTCCACCTGCTATATTATTAGTAGTATTATAATACCACAAAAGAAAGGCGGCGTTTGAATGCTGCGAGATGAATGGGTCATAACTGGCGCTAAGGGGGCGCAAATATTTTTGCGGGAATGGACGTCAGAAACGATAGAGACAAAAGCTGTCGTCTGTCTCGTACACGGGATGGGGGAGCATGGCGATCGTTATGGACATGTAGCTGCTCAGCTTACTGCTGCTGGCTTTGTGCTAATAGCGCTGGATCAGCAAGGCCATGGCCGCTCTTCAGGCAAACGGGGGCATCTTCATTCACTTGGCGCAGCTGTAAGCGATGCAGCGCTTATGCTTGAAGAGGCTGGTAAACGGCACCCGGGAATGCCGATCTTCTTATACGGCCACAGTATGGGCGGCAATGTGGCGCTTAATTGTGCACTGCGACTTCAGCCTCCAATTCGTGGACTCATATTGACAAGCCCTTGGCTTAGGCTTGCATTCAAACCGCATCCAGCTGTGGAGTGGTTTGGACGCAAATTGGCAGCGGTTGTCCCGACGATGCACCAATCTACAGGCTTAAATCCTGCCGATTTATTTCGTCCTGGCTATGACCTTGCTGCGCCAATCGTGGAAGATCCGTTATGTCATACCAAAATTACACTCCAAACCTATATGGAGATTACCGCTGCTGGCGAGTGGGCGATCGCTCATGCATCCAGCCTGCAGGTTCCGCTGCTGCTTATGCACGGCACTTCTGATCGCGTAACATCCTTTGAAGCAAGCGCGCTTGTTGCTGAGCGACTGGGAGACCAGTGTTATTTTAGAAGCTGGGAAGGCGGGTATCATGAGCTGCACAATGACGTAGAGGGGAAAGAGGCTGTTCAAGAGCTAGTTTCTTGGCTGGAAGAACAATTGTAAATAGATGTATTTTATGTTTTAATCGGATTAATAGATTGTTTCAAATAGTAAGCTATTTCACGTAAAAAACATAATATGGAATAGATTCAGAGCGTAGTAGGGGGATCGGACGTGACGTCTGTGTTAAAGGAATTGCTCTTACAATTCATTGTGTCCTTATTGCCTGTTTTCGCCTTTCAGCTTTGGTATGACAAAGACCAAAGATGGAAGGGAATACCTATTTTTATGAGCCTATTTTGCGGTGGATCGATGGTATTGTGTATGGTGACTGCTCCTGATTTATTAGGTTATGAAGTCGATTTTCGTCTCATTCCTTATGTAATAGGTTCTCTCTATGGAGGCGTGCCAACATTAGCCGTCTTAACCGTCATCTACATTGCAGTAAGAGTTCCTATGCTCGAAGGCAGCTGGGAAGTCATTAACTTTATCATTTTTGTCATTGGTTTTGTTCCGCTGATGTTGTATGCGATTCCATCTTTCCAGCGGACCTCTGTTTTAGGCAAAGAACAGAAAAAACGCAGGGGCTTAATGATCATGTCCATTTTGATCCTATATTACATTATTTCCGTTACTGGAATTATGTTATTTAATGGTATTTGGTGGACGAATATGATGATTTACGTCCAGTTGATTTCTGTTTGTGCATCGTTAATGGCAACCTGGCTCTCTATTTTTATGATCGAAAATGTTAAAGAGAAGCAGCAGCTCTATGATGAAGTGAAACGAATGTCGGTAAATTATAGCAATGAAGTGGAGAAGCTTCAGCAATTTATAGATGAGACTTCATTTGGGGTAGTCATTGTTGATCGTGAAGGCAAAATCACACATTTTAATGATATAGCCAAAACAGTGCTCAGCCTGCCTTCAAAGGATTCGGAAGTGAAGGACTTGCTTGGCGCCTCCTTCCCGCTTATTTTTCAGGACGGACATGGCGATGTTTGCATAAAGCTGCTTTCCCAGGCGTTAAACGGCAGGAAGAATACTCTCGTTCCGTATGTTAGCGGMGATAAAATGCTGCTCTTGTCAACGATTTCGATGCGTACATCGGTTAATGCTGAAAATGCAGGCGCTTCACTTATCGTTCAGGATGTAACGGAGCTTCGTCAACTTCAGAGTGAGGTTGGGCGAATGGAACGATTAAGCCTGATAGGTCAAATGGCTGCAAGCATCACTCATGAAATACGCAATCCGATGGCGGTTATTCGCGGCTTTGTCCAATTGATTCAGGAGCGCAGTCCAAAAAATCAAGAGGAATACTTTCAGATTGTGATCGATGAGCTGGATCGTGCGAATATGATTATTAGTGATTTCCTATCGCTTGCTCAAAATAGGGAACTAGCCATGGAGCTGACTTCCCTGCATGATGTTGTAAATGAACTTATACCGCTGCTTAGTGCAGATGCGAATTTGCGAGGCCAATCTATTGA